>CAZBEY010000026.1:0-25152 GCA_964491015.1 uncultured bacterium
TGAAATACCCGATTGATCACCTGAGGCTGCGTAATTGATGTCATTATAATCTGCATCAATTCCAAGAATATCGTATGGGAAATCCCCTGCAACATAGTCTGTGTTTACCCAACCTGTGCGGGAGCCAAGCCATTCGTCACTGGAAACGATGTATGTTTTATCACCGCCCCACCAAGCTTCAATCTCGGCATCATTGTTATAATAAGGACCTGCTCCTGCTTCCTCAATAATAACATCGTAGTTCACTGTTAATTCATCAACCATTGCACCATAGCTGGCATCCCAGATATCAAACGGTTCGCCACCCCAATAGAAATAGAGGTAAGAAGAATACAATATGGTTCCATAAAGTGCGTCCTGATTATTGAAAATCAAGTCATTTCCAGCCGTTGCTTCAAATATGAAGTAAGAGTAGGGACTTGAAACAGTGGAAAGACCACCAACATCTGTGGCCGTCAAAGACCAGTATACAAATGTACCTGGGTTTTGGCCTGGAATTTCACCAGACCAGCTGCCGTCACCATTATCTGTCATAGCCACTGAGTTCACGACTGCTGTCAATGAATCCAGTTGATAGTCCAACGAAATCGATGCTACACCAGCAGCGCCGCCGCTTGGGTTATCATCCGTTGCGGTACAGCCAACTGAACGAGCCGCGGTTGATAATGTCGTAGGCAATGCATCTACGCTTGTAAATACAGGACCGCGGTCACCGGTAAGTTCTACAGCAAGTTCGAAGTCGAACATCCAGTGGCGAATATGCCATCCGCCATTTCCGGAAGTACCACCGCATTCGTTGTAGAATTTGATTGATACCCAAGGGTCAACCACACCATCGCCGGAAGCATAAAAGAAACCGGTTGGTTCATCTGCGCTGCCGTCACCGGTACCGGTGAAAGCAACCATAACACCAACCCATTCCCCTTGCAGAAAATCAACTTCACTGCCGAAATCCGCCAGGTTAACCCAGTTAGACGTACTGCCGCCTACAGCAAAATCAGGGTTATTGGTTGGATCAAGGGTCGCTGAGCTAAAACCATCCGGCCAAACCAAACCCATTAAAGGTGTTCCCGGAGGGCCTGCCGCCGCCGCTGTGAGTCCAAGCGGGTCCTGGGCTCCGGCTACCACTTGGTCGCCTGTGTCACAGACGCCCTGAGTTCCACCAGGAGTATAGGTTGTACCTTCAATGGTCATGAAACCTGTGGTAGCATCCATATCATAACCACCAATCCAACCATCGCCGTCAACAGCATCAGTGGAATATGGGTTACCGTCTGCATCATTCGGGTATGAGATTTTGTGCAGTGAAATAGTCAGCTGCTGATCTCCGGTTCCCCATTCATACACAGGAACGTTCACCGCTTTTATTGTAGCATCGGCTGGCATTTGAAATGCGGTAATCATCGCATCGCCCGGGGACTGTATAAATTGTCCGCCAAAACCGCCTGGTGGTTCATAAGCCATCGTATCAGCCGTGCCTCTGCTCATAGATTGAGCGCCGGACGGCATGAGTCTAAACATATTTTTGACTTTTCTTATATCCTGGTTTCTGTTTACGCCGGTATCCTTGACAATTTCCTTTGCCGGAAGGATGGCTACAGAAACCAATGCAATAAGAAATATTAACATGTTTCTTTTCATTAGTTTCTCCTTTTTTCTTTCTTGCAAGAAAGACGACAACAGTCAAAAAATAGATGTCTGTTGTGTTTCGTCTTCATTTTTTTCGACCAGTTAAAATGCTGCTTTTATTGTAATCCAGCTAACACCGTCGAAATATTCTGCTGTCCTGTATGCATAATCAACGGACAGCCCCAAACCTGTTAATTTTGTTAAATCCAGTCCAAAGCCAAACGATGGACCCCAAATAAATTCTTCACTGCTATATTCATATTGATCGTCTGCACTGTCATCCTTTGTATCCTGCACGCCATCTGCGCCATAGGGTTCCGGATCAAATCCAATAGCAAGACCACTGCGTAAATATAATATATCCATCATATTCACTTGTACACCAAATCGATATTCATCAAAATAAAAATTATTGTTTAAAAATGACCCCGACAGAAGAACATGGGCAGGTCCAAGATTAATAGGGCCATAAGAAACTCCCAGTTCTAAAGTCGTTGGCATTTCAAATTCCTGTAATGTAATACGCCTTGGCTCTGTGGGTGTGCCGGGGTCGGTGCCAAAGGGATCCAAAAATTCTTCCAGGTCTGATCCGGTAAAAATCATATTCAACCCCAGGTTTTTTAAAGAGGCTCCAATTCGAAGACCATTACTACTGGACGCGTATTGAACGCCGGCATCAAGAATTGCCCCCGATGCACTTTCTTTCATAATGGTTTCCGAAACGATTTTAAAATCGAAACCGAAAGAAATACGGTCTGTCATTTTACGTGCATACAAGAATCCGATATTCACATAGCTGGGAGAAAAATTTTCTCCCGTTCCGGCTGTTGCCTCCATGGTTGTAACGGGGATATCGCCGAAATCCAAGGACTTAAATGTGATACCAAATACATTTTTTCCGCCTAGCGCAGATGCAATTCCAAAGTATGAAACACCGATCTCGTCCAGCCAGGTCGCACGAGAAAACATCGCCTCACCTGTACCGCCGATTTGTGCTAATCCGGCAATATTCCATTCCACAGCTTCAATACCGGAAATACCGGCGACGTTTGACCCTGCCATTGCTGTCGCACCTGATCCAACAGGAATCATGAGTTCTTGAGCGCCGGCTGTACCGCTTCTATTTTTACTCCCCGCATCTAATTGTACACAGAAAAGTAAAAAGACGGTTAATAGTAATCCAAATCGAGCTTGATATTTATTCATCATCAATTCTCCCACAATATTTATTAATAAATGTCCAGGCGTTCTTCAGGTTGGAAGATGGCCAATTTTAATACTTTTTCACCAACTGATTTATCATTGGAATCTCTCAAATCCAAGTGAGCCAGATACATGCCGCTTGCCACCGGAACACCTGCTCTATTCCGTAAATCCCAAACAGCTCTTCTGTCGCTGTCATTTTCAGAATCAATAGTATGTTCTATTTTTGCAACGAGCGCCCCGGCTAATGTGAATATTCTTATGGTCGTAGTTCCAACGCCAAGTTGAGTAAAATATACCATACGGTCTAAGGGGTTGGTTTCTTCCCAGTTCGATCCAAAATATGGATTTGGATAAACAGAAATCGCATCCATTTGGGTTGTTTTCATATCTGCATCAGAATCTTTTAAACCGGATCCAACAAAACTGTACACGTCTGTACCTGGAATCGTCGGGTTATTAAATTTTACCTGGAATACATTTCCACTTTCAAAGGCCGTCGCGCCTTTGTTGAATTTCATCATCCACCCAATCAAATCCGCATCAGCATCGAATGCATATGCTTCGGAAGCAGAAGAAGGATTACTGTATGGTTGGTAAACAGGCATAATGAAGATATTCTTAGTAAACTCATAACTTCCGGGGTAATCTGCGGTTTCTGCATAGAAAGGCTTAGATCCCGCAACTTGATATATTGCCACATCAATTTGTGTCTCATCTTCAACTGTCCACAATTCGAATGGAATATGAGTTGTGTCTGTTACGGTCAGAATCGAATTATAATAAGTTGCATTTGAACCGGCATCTGTAAATCTGAATTCCAAATCTAATTGCAATTTTGTTTTATCCGGTCTTCCGGACGGCGGTGGTACAGGGAGCTTTTCTATATAACCGGTCCATGTACCATCAGAAGATCCGGGATTAATACCGCCGAAGACTATTTCAGTAGAATCAAAATCGTCTGTAAGTGTTACGGCGTCTGTATAAGTTGCCGGAGCGTCAAATGTGGCATTTTCTGAAGTTAAAATAAATCCATCAATAATATCTAAAGTCACTTCTTGACCTGCCGTGTCCAGACCGAGTTCCTCATAATAATCTACAGAGACCGGGAAGTTTTTCCCCGAAGCCAACGTATCGGTTTCATCCTTGTCGATCAGATACCACATGCTCGTCGAATCATTCACCTCAGCAAAATTAACTTCATAATCATGGTTTGTCAGCAGATACGGGTCAATCACCGTTGGAATAAACGAAGCATCAGAAATACCCGATGCGTTTGTGGTCGTCAATATATCAGAATGCTCCGATGCCAAATCAGACCCTAATCCGGATAGTCCGGGAACAACAGTTAATGGTTTAAACGAGCTTTCGATAGTTACCGGAGCCGTTTCCTTATCATACGCATACGCTGTAACTGAAAAATAGTATACCCGGTTATTAATGAGTTTTGAATTACGAATAGCATCATTGGTAATTTCAATAAAATGTTTTACGCCGGAATCTTCTCCGAATTGCACCGGTTTTGAAAGCAGCAGGCCTGTTTCCAAATCCAAAGTTTCGTCAGTGATTACTTTTATGTCATCAACAAGATCGAATACTTTTAACAAACGCCATGGGCCGACGGCAGATTCTCCTTGATACACGTTGTACCCCTGAAATTCATAACCCAGGCAGTTATATCCAACCACATCTTCTGCATTTTCTTCCCAAGATAAAATAATTTTCTCATCCAATTGGGAAGCTGTAACTTTTGGCGCAGGTGGGCCGCATAGGTCAAAATTACTGTCAAAAGCATTTTGGGCAAATTTATCAAAGTACTTAAAGACCCGGACTGAAGTCAAAGCATCCGGTCCTCCTGCCTCCAATAAGCAGCCAACCACTTCCTGTTTCTCTCCTGGCGCCATGGAAAACGGTCCAGATGTCATTAAAAATCTGCGGTCACCGGAAGGGTGCTCATCACTGTCAAGCCAGCCGGTGCCAGTAACGGGATCACCACTTGCAACAAATACACCTGGGAGCCCTGTGGACGGATCTATGTAATCTGAACCATCAATACCAACCAATCCATTCATATAGTTATAACATTCTTCGGCAGTTTCCGGGTCACCAAACCGGTCATCACCACGTATATATTTAACAAAACTAGTTAGTGGAAGCATTCTTTTATCGTATACTTTTTTCTGGTAATATCCCGTAAGGGGATTGCCGAGATCGTCAGTTCCGGTTGAGTCCATGCTCCATGTTAACAATTCAGCAGAATCACCGGGGGAATCTACCAAGGGACCTTGAAAAAAGTCTGAGCCTGACACAGGTGCGCCAACGCCGTAGGTTGCATCCCGACCATCGTTAAATGTATATCCCACGCTTAATATGGTGTCACATGCAACAAAATCATCATTTGCATCACCCACATCATCGTCGTGCCAAATAGAAACAAACATGGAGTCGATGGTGTCCGTTCCCTTGTTTTCTATCACCCATCTTACAAACATTGTATTCCCCAAAGCATCATTCGGCGCGCGGTCAAAACCAAAAAGAGTCGTTTGAACATCGACATTAAGCGGGAGCGTTGCCCACAAACCTGCATGTTCCGTTGAACCGCCATCATTCATAATATACCAATGAAATTGGTCTCCCAAAATGTCAGGGAAGTCAACGGTGTAATCATAGGCTCCATCTCCATCCACATCGACAAAAGGCGCTCCATCATCTACCGGCCATTCTCTGTAATCCTTGGTTGGGATTGTAATGGTTTCGGCGGTTCCGTCATTATTAAAATCAAATTCTGCCGTATTGCTCCCGGCTTTCATTCCATCAATTTCTGCTTTATATATCCTGTAAATACGATATTTCGAATCGTTAGGGTCTCCACTAAGTGTCCCCGGTCTGAATTCCCGGGTATATTCTGCAGCAGCAGTACGAATGGCACCGTCTACCATTCCAGCCATCCAAATACCCGATGCAAAAACAGCTGTTTTACCACTGCCTTTTGGCCATTCCAGCCCGGAATCTCCCGTGGCATTATGATCAACCACCGCTCCGTTATTGCGGTGATAAGTGGAAATTTGATTTCCGTCCCAAAGTTCATATTCCAACACTGCTGTTTTTGCTATTCTTTCCTGCCAGTTTGCTTTGTTTTCTGCTCGCTTTTCACCGTAAATCGGCAGAACAGAACACACAAGAAATGTGATCAGAAGTGCATAATGTCGTTTTTTGTTTCCAAAATCCATGAAGTATTCTCCTTCAACCAATCGTTGTTTCAATTATTTATTTCCACTTGCCTACAGGTTAATCCTCAAACCAAACCGAATCTGCCTTGGCGCCCCCCAATTATACGGATGGGAAATTTTCGCATTATATAAGTCTGCGCCGATGGATTCTCCATATTTATCCAACCACACAGCTTTCCCTTCTGCGGTGGATAACCAATTATCATTCCCCGGCTCACCCGTTGCCGCATAAACATCCCGGACAATCTCGCTGTTAAGGGCATTTTCAACTTGCAGAAACACGCTTAACCTTGTTCCCATCAAATTAAACCCCTTATCAATCTGAAGGCTTACATTAAAGGTTGCCGGCATAACGCCCGTGTTCAGACCGGCGTTTGGTCTTGAGGGATCGCTCGTTTGGAAAACTTCTGATCTGATATGGGACGGAGTGTAGCGCATACCCGATCCAAATTCTGCAAGAATATTCACTCCGAAATTTGATAATAGACCGCGATCTCCAGTACGATAATCAATGGAAATATTCCCGGTATGGCGTTGATCAAACTCCAAGGGAGACACAAACGTGGGGGAGTTCCCGCTTTGCCATGCAATAGTATACTGTCTCGTTGAGTTGGAACCCGTTCCGCCCGCGTATGATAGTGTATAGTTTGCATTCACCTGTATATTATTAATCCGGCGCATGCCAAAAGCGAATGACAAGCCCTTGACTGTACCGTAGTCACCATTTACATAAATGGCATAATTTAACGGATATGCCGCGCCGGTAACATCCGTCACATTGCGAATGGTTACATAACCTGTCATTTGTTTATAAAAAACAGTCGCGTCAACACTGATATCATTGGTAAGTAACTGTTTAAAACCAAGTTCGTATTGTGTAGTGACAACCGGTTGTAGATCAGGATTTCCGCTGGTCGTATAGTTCCCTTGCTGCATGTTTGCCAAAAACCTTGTATAGCTTATAAACATGCGGTTTAACTCAGGCTGCTGAATGAATTTTCCATATTGAGCATGAAAAACCGTTTTATCTGTTACCGGAAACGCCATACCAATTCTTGGGCTCAATAGCGTTCTTATATCTGATTTGATTTGAAGCGGCTTACCAGTGGCATCATAGTCTGTGGGTGTTAGACTTCGATATTTATCATCGCTGTCTGCTTTGCCATTTTCATTGGTGTCATCTAAATAAACCGTTTCTGCCAATTGACCTGTGTTACTATCGATAATAATATTCAATGCCCCGCCTGTTGCCGGGTTAAACCTCATATTATCCGGATCAATTCGATCATATCTTAGTCCGAGATTCAAAACTAAATCTTTCAATTCCAATTTATCTTGAACAAATACTGCTGAAATTATTGGCTTTCTTGCGCCATCCGGTCCGCTATCCACATGTTTCTGACCCGTTAAATCATAACCAATATTTTCTGCATAGGCATTCATGTAAGCATCAAATATTGTTTTATCATAATATGCGCTATATTCTTCACTGGTAATTGAGCTGTCTGTATCTGTGTCAAAAGACGTTCCAACAAGAAGGTCTTTTTGGTCAGGTGAGTATGGCGCGGTCTGCTGCAAAGTAGAGGCAAGTCTCATAGGAGCAGCAATTCGATAATTACGAATTGTATTATCCCTATGCTCAAAACCTGCTTTGAGCTCATGGTGCCCCATCTGCATCGTTATGGACCCATTAATTCCTAAATGACTCATATCTTGTTTCTCATAATCATCCCATATACGACCGGCAAAACTAAACTGCGCCACCGAATCCGCTAATCCGGGTCTGACGCCTGCCGTTGGCAGCAATGGTGTTATCCAAGATTCGGACACATAGTCATAGCGTTTTCCATATTGCATAAATGGGTATACGTCACTTTCCGTTCCATCGTCAAAGAGGAATTTTCCATTCCCTTCTTTAAAAGACGGATCATACTTTTCATACTTATCATTAAATTGACTGACTTGGAAGGAAAAATATGTTTTTTCTGTTAATGCGCCTGTCAATCTGGCAAAGAGGGTCTGCGTTGATGATTCGCTGTTAGGAAAACGAAGTTTCAAAGACCCATTATCATCATAGTAGTTGAATAGGCTATAGCTGTGGACATATTCAGCCCGATCTTCACTGAAAAATGACCCGCCTGTCTTTAATTTAAAAGGCAAACCGATAATCTCTTTGAGATCCATTACAATATTTCCATTAAACATAGACCGTGAGGATCCGTTGTTGGGTAATGGTCCATTCACATACTCAAGATCGTCACCGGAAATATGAAATGCATCGAATTTACCATTTCCGTTTGCATCAACATATTCTTCTGCACTTTCTAAGGCAGGGCCAACCAGTGGGTTTGAATAAGAAGCTCCATCTATTTCCCAGTAATTTTGTTTATCCCAAACGCCGTTTCCGTTCAAGTCGGTAAACTCTTCTCCATTGGCAGGTAAACCCGTATTTGGATCCAAATCCCCCGTATAAACCGGATGCGACCCCCAAGATCTTCTTGCATCATCTAAATTTCGGAATTCTCCGGCAAGTGAATAACGAATCGCATTGATACCGGGGATAGGCCCAGAAACGGCTCCGGCAACCATGTTATAGCCGTAGGAAAATGCTGACGGATCTCCAGAAGATGGAAGCATGCCGTCCGTTAAACTTTCAAAAGAAACTTGAAGCTCTTCGCGTCCTTCTTTGGTTGTCGTGCTAATAATTCCAGAATTGGCGGAACCATATTCAGCGTTAAATCCACCGGCTTGAAAAGATATTTCTTCTAATGAAAGGTTCGGGAGGTCTCCTGATCTGCCCAAGTCGTACGGATTATTTACATATACACCATCTACATAATATCCTGTTTCATCAGTACGTCCACCACGAATGTGTAATACATCTCCATCTGCGACTACACCTGTTTGCAGGGACGCAACGGAGTTATATCCCCGTACGGGCATGTTTTGAATATCTTCAGCTCGGACGACACGTACTTCGTTTGTTGCGTTAATTTCGATTAAAGGTTTTTCTGCTACTACCGTAACCTCTTGCCCCTCAATCGCTTCCGGCGTTAATTCAATACTGTATAAATTTGTTGTAAGATCCTTTGTTATGCGGACGTCCTGCATGGTTACTTCTGCATATCCAATGTATGAAAATTTGAGATTATACAGACCCGGCTCAACAAAAAGAATGAAAAATTCGCCATCCGCGTTTGTCGCTGCCCCCATCGATGTACCTTCCAACAGTACATTTACTCCCGGGAGTACATTACCGTTTTCCTTGTCGACTACTATGCCTGTTATTTTCCCTGTATCACCGGCAAAAACAACCAGCGGTAATGCAATGAAAAGCGCCATTGTTAAAAATTTGACAGAATGTTTTAACATAACAATTCTCCGTTTTTTTAATTTTATTGTTTTGTTCATTGACAAAAAAGAACTCCGCACATGTTCAAGATGAGGGAGATATTAAGTGATAGCAACTCTACTGTCAATAAATAATTAATTTAAACTAACTTTTATGAAATTACGACTTAATGGAAAATATTATGTTAAAAACCCTCAAAAAAAAAATTTATTATTATAACACCCAGGTTCTACAAAATCAATCTGATTTACATAGAAAAATTTTATTGATAATTGTTTTTATAACAACATGATAATGAAATTTGAGCCCCATGCCTTTTACCAATCGTCTCCGTATGGGCCACCGTAGATTCCCATATCATTTCTAGTACCGTCTGAGTCTTTGAAGGAATCTCCCGGGTGCCCTGCGTTCAAACATGGGGAGTCAGCAGAAAGATGGTAGTCGCCTCTGTCAATATTCACGAAAAGAGGATTTAGATCAATATTGCCATTTCCAAAAACCACTCTGAATTCGTCCGTGAGTGTATAAACGGCGTGAGTAGGATAAAATTTATAATTATTTTCACCGCCGTTTTTCCACACAATTGTATTTATAATTAAAATATTACCAGAACTAACAATGGCGCTACTATTACTTCTGCTGGAAGTTTTGTTTCTGTAAAAAACAGAATTCACTATTTCGACGTTTCCGCTCTCTCCAACAATTAATGCGCCTCCCAGACCGCTTCTATTTTTCTCAAATAAACAATTATAAATTTCTGTATCAGAATCAACGATTATGGCTCCACCTATTCTATTAGTATTATTCCGACTAAATTCAGAATTACGAATTAATAGTTCCCCCTCATATTGATATAGTCCAGCGCCATCTCCAAACTCCATTGAATAATTGTTTCTGATATTACACTTGATGATTGAATTATTGCCGTCAGTTAAAATACCACCACCCCGCACTTGAGCAATATTGTGAACAATACGGCATTTTTTTAATAATGCGTCATCCTGTAAATACACTCCTCCGCCCATGCCATCTGGATAAATTGGCATACTTACGTTTGGATCTAATAAGGCTCTGTTATTTCTAATAATACAGTTTCTGATAATTGCTGTACCGTTGGCGTGGACTCCTCCGCCGGCTACAGCTTTGCCGCCAGTGACCGTAAATCCATCGAGCTCACCCTTATTGATTGTAACGACAGATCCTATATCCGGAGCCGCGCCTAACACAGTAATTTCTGGTATGAAAGTGCCTCGAATTACTGCTTTTTTGTCTAAAAACTTAAAATGACCCCGATAAAGACCAGGGAAAACATTTATCGTGTCTCCATCATCAATAAAATGAGAATCAAAAGCATTCTGCAGAGAATCATATTGGTCCGGGACCTTCAATGACGACACATTTGGAACAACCAGGGGCGCCGATAGGGCATGTATAAATTGATCGTCTTGATCCACCATGCGAACCCGGTATTGAAAAGTGACGTCATCGTCAATCATATCCGTATAGGTCACTTGTAAGGAATCTAGAATATGAGCCCTCTCTTCCCATGCAATGCTGTCTCCATAAACTGCGGAGCGTTCTACTAAAAATTCCTTGAATTTTTTTATCGTTATGCTAGACCACTCTAATGTTACAGGTGTCGGGATATATATTTTTTCCCCATTATAATCATGGGTAACGGTAAAAATGTCGTCATCTATCGGCTTAGTAGAAAAAGGTGATTCACATGCAAGAAAAATCGTTATGAAAATCAGGAGTAAGCGCTTCATCATCATATGCTTATTTTGAAGGTAATAATTTCCCGGTAACGCTCAAAATAATTGAATCCCTGGCGAATGCTTTCTTCCAGTGTTAAGTCTAATTCGTCTTTAGACAGGATGTTTCTTACGGTGTAGGATAAACTGCAATTTATCTTCCAAATTTTCTTTTTCAATGAAATATTTAAATTTGAATTTTCCCTTGGTTTACGAATTCCTTCTCCAAAACCAGCAATATAATAAAACTGTTTTCCTTCATTGATATGATCATAGCTCATGGTGAGCCATCCAAGGTTTAACTCTGCCGTGGACACAAAACGAAATTCCGGTTTATTGGGGAATACACGAATATTACTGATGCCCAACCACGTTCCGCTACCGCTGACGGAAAATTTACCATTGAACATTTTCATTTTTAATGCCGCTTCGAATCCTCGGATATCTGCCGTTAGATCATTAAATGGAACGGCTGGTCCAACTTCAACTGAACGATAAGCAATTTTGTTTGTGTAATCATGAATGAACACCCCTAAAACGAGGTTCATTTCTGAAATAGGCAGATCTGTCTGAACGTCCATAAATGTCATATCCATATTTATTTCAGTGGCCGACAAATGCTCTCTTGTCAATACCGAATCCATTGAACTGTCAAACTCCGCGTGCACAAACCGAAATTGGTCGCTTAACGTAGGCAAACGAGAATTATTTCCGGAGTTCACAAAAAGTGAATAGCGCAGTTTATTTGTTTGCCCGTCTACATGTACGCCCAAGCGTTTACTGGACACTAACAATGTAGATGTATTGTAATCTAAAACTGCGCTCTCGTTTGTGATTCCATTTGTATAATACATGGTTGACTCATCCCGAACTGTTTTAACCTTGTTTCGTCGATAACTAAACTCCCAGTTTACGTGATCAATGACAGGACTGTTGCTAATAATAGCCCAGCGTGAAACCCACACCAGGGCGTTTATTTTTCTTGACATTTTAGCAACTTTATCCACCGTTGAAAACCCGTCAACGTCATAATATGATCGGTCCCCGTGAAAATATTGTTTTTCGGATTCCAATTGAAGAGTATTTTTAATATCTCGAATTGAGAATCCTTTTGATGCTTGCCATGTCAGCGATCCGTCCTCAAGCAGCTCGTTGACGCTGGTAAAATAATCCTGATTCAATTCCCAGTCTCGTTTCCCCGCCATAAATGTCCAGTTTTTGGTATTTAATATGGACCCCTCATATTTGCCACTGATGACCTTTAACCCATCATCTGATGTTACGCTTCCCGACTCAAATTCTAAAGTTTTATCAAGGTTATACCAACTCACATCGAACCGGCCGGAATAAACGTTTAAACCCCCAAATGCATTGTTAAAAATAGACGTTGTAATCGTTCTTCCACCATAGGCTCTCTTTTTTCCAGTATATCTACCACCGATACCAACGGGTCCATAAACTCCTGCCACACCGTACGACAGGTCTAAATCATCGCTGTAAGTTTGCCCGGTCCCCTCTGTAATATATCCGGAATTATTAATGGCTTTTTTACTTTCAACATTTACCACTCCTCCAATCGCATCGCTTCCGAATAAAGCTGATCCGCCTCCTTTGACGACTTGAATTTGATCAATGGAATTCAAATCGAGAAAAGACAAATCCGCTACGCCGGTATTTGAGTCATTAATTCGCACTCCATCAAGAAAAACGGCCACATCTGTTGCGTTGCTGCCACGGATACTGACGGTCTCTTTCCCGCTATTGGAATAATTTAATTGCAGGCTGGATACCCGCCTCAAGGCACTTCCTAAATCTCTGGCTCCCTGCAATTCAATCACATCAATGTCAATGCGGTCTACTGCAGATGCAACGTCAAGATCAACTTTTCTTCGTGCGCCTACGACGTCAATTTCCCGGCCGGCGATAATCCCAGCCGTCATTTCAACCAGTAAAAAACTATCATTTTCGACAGTGATTGTCATCGGGTCATAACCAATATGGGAGATACTGACTGAAAAGGGGAAATCTTGTTTTGTTGAAAGTGTAAAAAGACCATCCACGTCAGAAGCAGTTCCTTCATCGCCGTCGGCAATTATAATATTAACGCCAGCAACAGATGCGCCATTCTTGGCATCAACTGTTTGTCCGGGAATTTCACTCGTTTGGGGAAATATCCAGGAGATGGAAAAAATGACTATAGAAATGAATTTCAAAATTGATGTATTAAATAGGCTTGGAAGTTAACGTTCTTTTATTAAAGAGGGCTTTGCAAAATCTATTGTACAAATATATTTTGTATTTTTTATTTTAATCGGTTTTTATTTTCGACCCAGCCCATGACAGCAGGAATAATCAATACTGTAGCAAGGAAACAGGTCCCGACGCCAATGAATAAGGCAATTCCCATGGAACCAAGGCCGCGATAAGTTGCAAAAGTCAAAGAACCAAAGCCCAGCATGGTTGTAAGGGATGTCAATAAAATAGCGCGTCCTGTAGAAGAAAATACTGTTTTATGTTCTTTTTTCCCCTCAAGCTGATACCGGTGGATAATATGAATACCGTCATCGACGCCAATACCAATAATCATGGGGACAGCCATGGCATTCAACATGGTTAAATACAAGCCGGAAATTTCCATAACGCCTAACATCCACCAGGTTCCAATCGCTAAAGGCACGATGGCCAATATTGCTTTTCTGGGATTGCGAAAGTCCAATAAAAGAATCACGAATATTACCATCAAAGCCAAACCGGTTGCGAATCTTCCGTCTTCTGAAAATAGATCCATAAGTCGTCTGTAAACGACCGGTAACCCGGTGGCTCTTTCGCTCACGGCTTCCAATTCATCTGAAAAACGTTCCAAAAACATTTGATCCCAAACGTTTGATTTTGGAAATACCGTTACGAGAAACAATCCTCCGGATTTACCCACATATTGATTACGGATATTATAAGGAATTGTTTCTAATGTAATCATTTCTGCATTCGCCATTTTGACGGTCATTGTTTTAAATGTATGGGCGAAGTCTAGGTGAAACTGTTTTAATTCATTCAGTTTTGATGAACCAATATCTTCAATACGATGAATCAAATTTGATAGGGCTCCTGTTGAAATGTCCGAACTGACACCTGCCAACTGCCTCTGCCATTGCATTACCGTTTCATCTTCATCTTCGGGAACCACTCCCACCAACAAGCCTGTTTTTAAATACACCTTATCCTGCCCGCTAATGTTTGCCATATCCTGTATTTCCATGACATTGGCTTCCAACCGAATCAGTTCCTCTTGTAATTGGGATAAATCATGTTGGTTAAAAGATTCGCTGACCTTTGCAGTTTGAATCTTATGGTGAATATCGTTCACAATTATCTGCCTGTTTTTCTGCTCATGTTCTGATGGTAAAAAATCCACAATTGAGCGTACCATACCGGCTGTTTTTATCTTCTTTGCTTTTTTGGTCAGTTCCGTGGCTTCTTCGATTGTGTTCGCGGTGAAATAAGCATAGTCAGCGCTCATATCCATTTTTTCAATCATTTTATCCTGAAGAACCACTGTCTCTAATCCTTCCGGTTCCATATTCAGATAATTGTAATCCCACTCGATTTGACTCCCCCGCCAGCCGACATATACCGTTAAGATAATAACGGCAGTCATAGTTGCCACTGGTTTGAAAGCCAATTGTTTTGCAAACCTTCCCAGCCATTTATAGGAAATATCTTTAGGAATTTTTACCTTTTTAGATTGGGTTATCTTGTCCTTGACTCGTTCCCGGATTACAAGAAGGGTCGGCAGGATTGTGATGGCGGCAACCATCGTCATTACGATACCAAGCCCAAGAGATAGTCCGAATTCCCGGAATCCCTGGGTGCGGGTAAAAAGAAAGGTTAAAAATGCTGTCGCAGTAGTCACTCCGCCCGTTAAAACGCCCAGCCCTGCCTTAGTAAATGTAAAATTAATAGATTCTTTTACACTTTTCCCGGCACTTCTCATTTCACTATAAGCTGCTATTATATGGACGGAAAAATCGATACCCAATCCCACAAGGATGACCCCCATCATTGCTGTCATCATATTCAAGGCTCCAATGGCTAACCAAGTGACTCCCAGCGCCCATACAACGCCGATCATCAGCGTTATTATGGCCAGAACCGGACTGATAATCATTTTGAAAGCGATCGCAAAAAGAATCAAAATGAGTATGAGCGCTATTGATGTTATGGTAAATGAATCTTCTTCCATCGCTCGCAGTTCGTCCCGCTGTAGAGGAATGGCTCCGGTTAATCCAGCTTCGACACCAAACTCCTTAGCATATTTTTTAACAATTTTCTCTGCCGCATCTGTGGATGCCGGATATGATTCAAACTCCATCCAATCAAAACTGGGGATGATCTGCATGATGAGCATTTCTCTGTCCCAACTGCGGTAATACGAATCACCCATCAATATAGCGTCAGCAGCGTTATTTCCTGTATTCTCAAGATTCCCATTCATCGCTCGGTTCAATTCTTCCGTAAATGTCTGGATACCATCCATAAATCGAATAGCACCTTGTTCCTGTTCCTGCCCTTCAATTGAACCTCCGCTGCTGCCGGTGTATTCACGCTCAAATGTATCGTTCAGATTTTTTAAGAAGCCAGCTAAGTTTGGATTCTCAAACATCGATTGGTTGGTTTCCAGGTCATCGCTTTTCATCAGCATTAGCGCATGCTCTTCAATCAAATCCTTAGGCAAACGGTAATCCACTTTTTTGAAATATTGAGTAAGCTTTTCTATTTCCGGCGCTGCTTTTTCAGCAAACTCTATTAATTTTTCCGGATCTCCTTCCGCCACCACCAGCATGGACATGGCGCCGTCGAATTCACTGATGATTCTATCATATTCCGTCACCATCGGATCGTCCTGAGGCATAAGGTCGGTAAAATCCGTTTTCATTTTTAACTGTTCGGCCATAATGCCCAAAACAATTGAAACAGTTAGAAGAACAAGCGCCGACCACCAGGGTTTAGTAGAAATAAATTCAGCAAGTGTGTTTAATAATTTTTTTCTCATTAGTTTTTCCTCTCGGTTTTGCCTCAGAAATTCAAAGTACGCAGATATGTTAATTTGATAAGCCTTGCTTTGTGTACACTATAACTCTGCGGCTACGTTATTTTTACCCCCATTTTTTCCATATCGTTCATCAATTGTCCTGGTTCCACTATTTGTCCCATCCAATGTAATCCCGGTTTCTGAATGACACCGTCTAAATATTGCAGCAAACACGCCACAACGGGAATAGCCGTAAACCAGTAACCATCTTCATGCGATAGAGTTGTTTCCAGTTGTGTTTCCTTTCCATCCTTTGTACCAATTGCTTTCAATTTCATGATGGTATAAAATGGTGGTTTGGACGTTTGTTTCCAAGCCCATGTAAATAATTGACCCATAGATTTTGTCATGGCGTTAGGAAATAATTTTACCATCACCATGGAAAACGGTGTAATAACCCAATCCATGATCCAGCCAAACCCCGTGATAAAAAAACCGGTTTCTTTTAGCGATGGAATTAATTCCGGTAGATTACGTATTTCTTCAAACATCATTGGCGCGCACCATTTTTCCCCTACCGGTTCGCCAAAATCAATTTTTTTAAAATCCCGAGTAGTCCACAAGCTTGCTTTTTTCCACTGACCATCTTGGAGAAATGATGTGTCATAATCCTGCAATTCCCGCATGAATTCTTGTTTTGTTGCATCCGCGAGTTCAACATGATTCATATCCATATTAATAGTGGTGTAGATTACAGCAGATTCCAATACGTCCAGTTGACTGTCCGCATACCGGACCAATGCAGCGGGCAACCCGGGATGAAACCCTGCTTCGCTGATAAAGTATTGCCCGGATGATTCAATTTCACCTGTCATTGATTTCAATATTTTTACTTTTGAGTTTGAATACTGAATATCCAAATAATCACATTTTGCTTCCATACAGGCGCGAGCTATGGTTTCAGTAAATTGAGCTATGGAGGCTGCAGACACTACTATATCCATGCCGGAGATGGATTCAACAAGTAAATCTTTATCTGATGCATCAACAGATGTCCAACTCACACGATCAGGATGATTCAATTTTTCGGCTGTGTGGCTCAATTTATTTTCATTCCGCGCCGCTAGTATAATATGGTCATCTGTCCACTTAAGCAACAGTGTTGCGATTTTTTCACCCGTATTACCACTGCCGCCTAATATAAAAATTGTTTTCATTTTTTCCTCTCTGTCTATAAGATTGTTTTAATACAAAAAAGGAATGAATTTCTTTGTCTTTGATTTATAAGCATGGAAATCATTTCCATATTTTTCAGATAAATATTTTTCTTTCATGGGGATGTGCATAAAAATAAAGCTAATAGTCATAATAATAGGTAGAATTAATGCCCACGGATTAGCTGTGATAAAAGAATAACCGGTAAACAGGACTGTATCTCCAAAATAATTAATATGTCTTGAGAAGGCAAAAAGACCCTTAGTATACAATTTCCCCTTGTTTTCCGTATTCTGTTTCCATCGATGCCGAGTAAGTTCGGACTCGGTATTTAACCAAGACCCAACTAAGTACAGAGCGACGCCAATCCATTCAGCAAGCGCCAGCTCATCTGGGTGAGCGCTACCAAATAATGCAAAGGACACATGTAAAATGTAAATCCAGACCGATACTGTTATTACTTCGTCCCAATTCATTTTTCTCTTCGTCAAATAAAAACTGGTCACCATCAATCGTAAAAAATAAACAGTAGCTGAAAGTAGTAATAACTGATTGCGAACAGGGTTCCCGGCGACAGCTTCGGCATTGAACCACCCAAAAACTATTTGAAGTCCGTTAAAAAATAATAACCACACAACGACTAAAATTGCAATGAAGTGATTAGTTGTCAAAAATAATTTCTGTGGAATTGATTTTCCATATTCGCCATGCATTAGTGTGCCTCCCTAATTCATTATTTCTTTCTCATATTCTCTCAGTGGCTCTCTGTATCCATAATTATAAATACGCTCTCATTCTCAACCTCAAAGCCCTGTCTTGTATCCCAAATTCTGTGTCATCATCTCCAAAAGACTGGCTCATAAACAGGCTGATGGAGATGTTTTCAAAGGCGCTCCATTCAATTTGCGGAACGATTGAAAAACTCCCGTCATCCAAATTTCCAAAAGCCATGAAGCTACCAGAAATAAAGTCGTTTACCGTAAACATCATTAATGCAAATAAATAATTCTGCATTAATGATTTGCTTTCGCCGCTATATGAATGAAAATAATTGTATAATGAAAGTTCCTTTTTTGTAACCCCCAATGTATTATGGAAATATTCCGCCATGATGTAGAGTCCATTATCAAACGTGTGGTCACTTCCAATAACATATTCAGTGTAGCCGAATATAAATTCAGAAGACCTAATTGATTCGCCCCACACGCCGAATTCCCCAATCTGCCCCACAAATGAGCCTCCATAAAAATTGGACGTTGTGTGAGTAGTCATTATATCCATGACGCGCCAATAGGGGAATAGATGGAAGTACCGAGTATAGTTTATGGTGAAATCAAAATAACCTATGCCTGTTTTGAACTGAATCATTTTGGTATAGTCTTTTGTAGAGTCCTCTCGAGCGGCAATGAGGTCTACTCCAGCGCGGTCCCCCAATGGTATTTCCAATCGTACCGCATCCACTCCCGGTTGTTCGTATGTTGGGTCTAACAAATCTTTTCTGTTAAAAATATCAAGCGGATTCCAGGCATAGCCCGTGCCAAGAGAAATGGGTTGGCGCCCGATGGTTAAATCAAATTTGGTGAAATTTAAGCGTGCGTATAAATTTTCTAAATAAAGCGTATCCGAAATAGAAACCGGCATTGAATACATTGCGCCGTTATCCGTTTCGATAGAATCGTATGGTAAAAAATCAAAAAAATCCCATTCTGTTTTTCCGAAATACTTTTGACCGTTCACATTTCCGGCGAGCAGCAATCCTTCCCAGGGGCGATATTCTCCATCGATACGAATTTTCCCATACCCAAAATTATATGCGGCTTCCGTAAGCTGTATTTGATCGACTTCCGTTTCAGCATATCCAAACAAATCTATCTGTGCATTTAACATAACAAACCACAAGGACGCGGCGACACAGAGTTTTTTTAATATTTTACTCACACTGCTATTTTCGTTTCTTTGCCATTTTTTGACCATTTTTATATTTGTTTTTCTCTGTGCTTTCTGCGTCTCTGCGGCAATTTTATTTCTTCAGATTTCGTTCACTGAAGAATCCTTTTGGCGGATCCCAGATATAAGATACTTCAACATTCTCCATGACAGTTTTTGTTCCTGTTAAATGATTTTCCATTGTAATAATCCTCGCGGTGGGATAGTCATCAACCATTTTAATATTTGTAAGATACAAGGATTTTTCTTCTTTTCCTTTTTCATCGATATAATCCATATGAATGGGATAATAATTATCTTTTCTTACATATAAAACGATCTCCGGATAGTCTGCGTCCGCATTTTCAACTGCTTTTGCTCTTAGTTTCCAGCAGGAAGATCCTTGTTTATCCACCGTTCCTTCATTGGTCGTTTGATAATCATTTTCCCACGTCTCATTGGATGAAAAATCATCAAATGAAAAATCACCGCCCTGTACTTTCATTTTCTTCGCATGGCTTGCCATTTTCCGGACCCTCCGCGTTCGGGGGAAATAGGTCCAAATATCATCCCCGTCATTTAACATCAGAAAGGTTTGGCCTTTCACACTGGTGGGTTTAATATAGCGCATCATCATTTTTTCCCCCTTGTCGGCTGAATACATTTCTAATTCAAAGGTTCGGGTTTTGCCGTTATCATAATAGTTGGTCTGTCTTACAATACTTTTACTGTTTTCCGGTGACATGATAGCAATCATACTGTTTATCACTGTTTCTCCGGTTGGGATTTGCCCCATTAAACCATTTAGCCACAGAGATAAGAAGACACCGAGATTTATTAATATTGTTATTGATTCTCTTTTGCGCATTTTATACCCATTTAGGTATTCTTTTTTCCTCTGCGTTCTTTGCGCCTCTGCGGCATAATAACAACTCATTTCAATATTCCCCTTATAAACGATTCAATAGTTTCGTCTTTAATTTTATTAATTTTTTCCGGATTGTTCATCATGACAAATTGCCAAACCAGTCCATCCAAAAATGCCATAAAAAGCCTGGCAACGCCTTCCCTATTCATATCTCTGAAATCTCCAGATTGAATACCCTCTGTCAAAATAGATTCAATTCCCAAACGGTATTTCTCATAATATTCTACAAATCTTGCTTGGTTTGAATTATGTAAGTACCCTCTGCCGGCTTGCGCCCAAAATTCGGTAATGATTAGAAGAGCGTCACCCATATCCATCAATGCATCAATTCCTTGAGTCATAATCGTTTTCAATTTCTCCGTAGGGGAGATATCCAAAGCATCCAACTGGTCAAAAACTGAATTAAAATCTATAAAGACCGATTGCTCAATAGCCTGAAAGATTTCCTCTTTACTGCGAAAATATTCATAGATGGTGCCCTTGCCGATTCCTGCTTCTTTGGCGATATCGGCAATTTTTCCTTTTTCCAATCCCTCTCGGGCAAAAACCATAATTGCCGATTCAATAATTAATTGCTTTTTATCCATAAATTTTATTTCTGCTTTCATATATGACTGACCGGTCGGTCGGAATTTAAGAAAAATAATATTAATTCATCAATAATTTAATTCCTGCTCCATACAAAATCGAGTATTGGAAGCATATGTATTCGTGTGATTTTTTCGTTGGGATAACCGTCGGGGTATTCGCCATATATAAATTTATAACCCAAAGAGATGTGGAATTTGTAGCTCTTTTCCCATGTAATCATGCCTTTATGCTCCAGCGCAAGCGAACCTTTCATCCCTGGAATTAGAAACAGGTCGCCGTCAACCAAATAAGTCCATTTTTTGCTCATGCGGCCATTATAATCAACACCAAGCCGTACGAGCCAGCCGTTGTAGTACACTGCCAGGCGATGGTAAACTAAAGGTAAATCGATGGTTGATCCCTCCGACAAATCTGAGCCGCCAAAAGCAAAAGCTGCCCCCGCTTTCAGTGTTAACACCCGATCCCGATCCATCTGCTTGCTCGCTAAAGCCATATTCCAAAAGGAAACCATTTTTGGAATATCAAACTCCGGTGAAATAACACCACCAGTCCCCTCTTTAGCCACCATCTTCAATAATGGCGTTGGATAATACACCGAATGTTTTGATGAAACAGTCCATTGGTACCGTTGGAGCCAGCGCTGTTTAACAGTAACCCCTGGCATGAGTAAAGCGGATAGTTTAAAAAAAGATATTTCACTATCATCAGATTGTCCCCAACGCACCGGTTGAAACAACCCATATTCCCATCGACCCTGTGGAATCGTATAGGCGGTGCCCGGCAGCCATTCCCCTTGGGGGAAAATCTGAGCCATCAGGACAAATATGAGTAAAAATATTTTCATTATTCCAATACGATTAATACGCTTACCGGAGCGTGGTCGGATAATTTCATTGTCTCCTGATGGGTGGTTCCTGATTCAGATTCAATGCTCATGTTTGTAAAAATGTAATCAAGTTTGCGATCCCAAAGCCTTTCTCCGGAAGTACTGTGTGTATTATGTTCATTTGTTAATGCATCTTCCAATGCAATCGCTGAATGGTAGGAACTATACAGCGGCCGAAGTATGGTTGGTTCATTCTCAAAATTATTAAAATAACTGCCCTCAAGGTGGGGCCCCCCGTCCGAGTCCGTATGAAATTCGTCACCGGCGCAGGCATCTTCATCGCAATAATCTGTTTCCGCTCCAGGGGGAACAGAATTAAAATCGCCGCCGGCTATAAAATCATAGCCATCCGAGCTGATCTCGTCGAGGATTTCTTTGAATTTACCAATATGATTTTGTTTGGTATCATCTGTCGCAAAAGCGGTAGCATGTACATTTACAGCATAGAACGGACCTTGTCCAGGAATGGCTATTTTTGTTTTCAACACATTTCTCCGGAGATAAAACATTGTTGTCAGGGCGTCTTGATCGGTGCGGAGTGGTAGTTTAATCCGTTCTGCTGACTCTATTTCCCATTTGCTCAAAATCACATTTCCTGCATCGATCCTTCCTAATCCATCGCTGGGAATAATTTGTGCTTTCCAAATGGAAGCATATGCTGCATAATTCAGATCTGTGTGATCCAATATCCATTGAACCTCATCAATATATGCAGTGCGTTTGGATTCCCGATCCGCTTCCTGCAAGAGAATAATATCCGGATCAATTTCGTCGATTTTCGCCACAATCAGCTCAAGGGCATCCAGGACTTCTTTTTCTGTCATAATCGTTCGGTCGCCACAGGAATCTCCAAAAAAGGGTAGCCTTCCAATGCCAAAGCGAATATTCCAAGTTAGTATATTGATTAATCCACTTGGAGCTGGAGCTAAACTCGTATTTTTGGCTTTATATAAAACAGCGTCTTCAACATCATCAAAAGTGGTTACCAGGGGCTCACAACTGATAAGTATAATTAAAATTAGTAGATGTCTAAACTGTAACATTATTGGGAATCTATCACTGTTCCATGACGCGTTCCACTATTTCTTTATCATCTGGAAACAGTTGTGATTTTATCAATCTTGGAACTAACAATTTCAAATTTGGGTTTCTGTCAAAAACGTCGTGAAAGATGGGGAGCGCCTTGTCAACCTGATTTGCCCCCACCAGCGTAACAGCTGTCCAAAATGGCAATTCTGGATTTTCGGGATAATAGTCTGTTGCTTTGTCATATTCCAGCAAAGCCTGTTCTGTATCACCAGTTTCCATATAAAGATCGCCCTGGTTTGCGTGTTCATATGCTCTATGGATACGAATTAATCTCCGCAATTCTTTAACGGGCTTGGGATGGTCTTCGATCCGTAAATCCATCACAGTATCTTTCCAGGGTATTCCGGTGGGTTCACCGGTGACAATTAATATAGCGACTGACTGTTTTCCCCTGATGTCTCCACCTTCTTTTTGAGCAGCCTCTAATGCTGCCAGCATCCGATTGGCTAAATCTCCTCCAGTATTTTCGAATGCGGTTGCCATCGCCGCCGGGACGGTGTTATTCTCCATTAAGTTTGCCTGGACCGTATAATTTTTCCCCACAACATGACCGGCATAATCAATGCAGTTGTTTCCGGTGTGAGCCGCCGAATTGCCATGGATATCAACCATCCCCACCTGCCGCACAGCCTCTCCTTCATCCTGCGATAAGAGTTCGGCAAGCGTTTCGTTGGCTGTTTTCCCTTCACTCATGAGCTTAAGTCCTTCAGGACCATATTCTACTTTGACGAATGACTGTGTTGCCACGGCGCCAACGCCTGCCTTTGCCCATGGAACTAGAGAACCAACGGAGAACCAGTGGCTTTGTACTGCCACGCCCAGTTCTCCTGTTTTTTCATCAAGAGCTACGATAGAATAGGTATTCACCGGACGAATTCCTTGAGCATATGTGACACATACTGAAACAAACAATGCTATTAAGAATTTTTGTATTACCATATTGACTCCTTTTGCAATGAACGGGCAAAAATAAATTGGTCTTTTAACTATTTCAACCAATTAATTTAGCCTCAATAATTCAACAGCCGCAAATATCACGGAAATTCACGAAGAGAAAGAAAAAAAATATGAAAATAAAATTTTTCTTAATATTATTAGTGTGCTATCGAGAAAATTCGTGCATTTCCCTGATACGTTCTCTTCGTTCTCTATTGGGATGGGCGCGTCTAATAAATAATACTGGTTAGGATGATGAGCGGTGTGCACACCAAGGAAAATTTGGAATTCATTGAACATCAATGGCTCGTCAACGTGATTGCCGTATTCCAAAAAATACGTTTTGCTTAATTGTCTTCAAATATCCCTGTCTTTTTATTTTTCCGGACCTGATCATAATTAAAGCATCGCCCATTCATGGCAATATAGACACCAACCGGCAGACTTTGGACGAATGCCAGTGCCGCCCCCAGATTAAACAACCCATCCGAGCTGCCAAATTTAAAGGGAATCATAGCGCCGGTGAGTACAATGGTTTTTTCCAGATTGCCACTTGCCAGCAATTTCGCGGTTGTGGTCATGGTATCTGTTCCATGGGTAATAATGATTTGATCTTCTTCAGCGTTTTTGCAGTTTTCCAATATTAATTGCCGATCAGAATCTGTCATATCCAGACTATCCATCATCATAAGGGTGCGGATGTTAACGTCTATCTGCGCCCGTCCCAATTCCAGAATTTCCCGCATGTGAGTATCTTTGAAATAAAGCGCTCCGTTTATTTCGTTGTACTCTTTATCAAAAGTACCGCCTGTTATAAATATTCGTATTGCCATAATCTTCTTAATTCTTATTATCGATAAGAATATGAAGCTCTCGGACCTTCATAATAGCATCAGCACATTTTCCGGAGGGCGGCCCAATATTGCTCTATCGCCTTTAACCACAATAGGTCTTTCAATAATTTTGGGAAACTTATTCATAGCTGAAAAAAGAGTGTCGTCATCGTCCAATTTCGTTTTCAGGTTATTCTCTTTAAAGTCTTTTTCTTGCATTCTTATAAATTCAGCTGGTATAAGTCCGATTTTACTAGAAAGGGCTTTTAACTCCTTTACGGACGGAGTCTCTTTTAAATATTCAATTATGGTTGGTTCTATACCGTTGTCACGCAACAGCTGCAATGTCTTTCTGCTTTTGCCTCACCGAGGGTTGTGGTAGATGGTAAAATCGCTCATTATTTATCCTTTTTCTAAACAGTTCAAATTTTAGTAAAAGTTACAGACTTATCCCCTTTAGCTTCAAACTTTTCAAGGGAAAACATGTTTTTGTTTTATACCGTTTCACAAATCTCTTTGAAAGGTTTTTTACTGATATTGGGCACTTCTGC
>CAZBEY010000027.1:0-24659 GCA_964491015.1 uncultured bacterium
ATAATGGAAAAGAATTTGAAGAAACAATAGCCGGTTTTGGCTGGGGGATGAAAATCAATCTTGGCTATTTACTCTTGCGATTAGACGCCGCTTGGGACATTAACGATATCGGATATTCCAAACCGCAATACTATCTTTCTTTGGGTACGGATTGGTAGTTTGTATGGAGTGAAATGACTGTGTCATTTCATGCATTAATACAATTAATGTAATCCAAATAATAGATGACGAGTGAATTGAAACAGGTGGTTTATAAATATATTTTCTCTATAAGCTTTGCACACATAACCGGTTACCAATAACTTATTCACCAAACTATGGCACAATCTTCATCCAAAACAATCTTTCTTTGTAACGGCTGTGGGAATGAATACTCCAAATGGCACGGTCAATGTCCTGCCTGTAATGAATGGGGGACTCTGAGTGAGTTCAATCCACCTAAATCCCGCCGAAAATCCAACGCACAGCCAGCAAAAGAAACCCGGAGATTAAACACCCTCTTGGAAAAAGAGGATCGAAATCGAATTTCATCGCGATTAAAGGAAGTCGACCGGGTATTAGGCGGCGGATTTTTACCCGGATCCATGATTCTCCTCGGGGGACAACCCGGTATTGGTAAATCCACATTGGCATTGCAAATTATCTCCGGACTACCGGAAGATGTTCTGTACGTTTCAGCAGAAGAAAGTGAACAACAATTGGCTTTGCGGGCGGACAGGCTCAATGTGAAATCAGACCGGTTGCATATTTCAGGAGAAAATGAAATGATCAATATCCTGGAGCAAGTGTCTGTCCTTTTGCCAAAATTTGTAGTCATTGATTCTATCCAGACAATTTACAATGGCGATCTGGATTCTTTACCCGGTTCTGTCAGTCAGTTAAGGGATTGCGGTCAACAATTACTAAATGCATGCAAACAGAAAGGGTTTTCTGTTATTGTCATTGGTCATGTAACGAAAGAAGGTATTATTGCCGGACCCAAAATGTTAGAGCACATGGTGGACACCGTCCTCTATCTTGAAGGAGATGATCGATACGATCACCGAATTCTCCGGTCAGCTAAAAATAGATTCGGAGCGACAAATGAGGTGGGGATTTTTCACATGACTTCATGGGGATTA
Source organism: uncultured bacterium (assembly GCA_964491015.1). Classification (GTDB taxonomy): domain Bacteria; phylum Fidelibacterota; class Marinisomatia; order Marinisomatales; family TCS55; genus JADFRD01. The sequence goes on from CAZBEY010000027.1 coordinate 1,122, forward strand.
GAAGAAGTGTCAAATCCATCTGCATTATTTCTGGCAGAGCGAACCTCTCATGCAGCGGGTACTGCTATATTTCCGTCAATGGAAGGCAGCCGGCCTATTTTGGTCGAAGTGCAGGCATTAGTATCTAAAGCTAATTTTGGTACCCCCCAAAGAAATACAAACGGGATTGATGGTCGGAGACTTTCCATGCTGCTGGCTGTCCTTGAAAAACGCCTTGGTTACACGATGGGGATGAATGATGTGTTTGTAAATCTGGTGGGTGGATTGAAAATTCAGGACCCGGCAGCTGATTTATCCATTATATCTGCTATAGCCTCCAGCAGCGCGGAAATGATTGTTGCTGAAAACACCGTTTTAATTGGTGAAGTTGGCCTTACGGGTGAAGTGCGGTCAATTTCGCGGATCAACCAGCGATTGATAGAAGCTAATGCATTGGGTTTTTCCACTGCCATTATTCCACAAGGAAATATGAAAAATAATAAAACTGTGGATGGTTTAAAAATTCATGGTGTCCAGACTGTGCAGGAAGTATTTAAATACATTTTTTGATTTTGCAGTTTAATATCCATCATAGGGACAAAAAAACGTCGGCACGAACCGGTGATCTCAAAACTGATCATGGAACGATTCCAACACCGGTCTTTATGCCCATTGGCACCAAAGCCAGCGTGAAAGCCATTTCTCCTGATGAATTAACAGCTCTTGAATCCAAAATAATTTTAGGAAATACCTATCATTTATATTTAAAACCGGGGCATGAGTTAATCAGCAAAGCAGGTGGTCTTCGAAAATTCATGAACTGGCAAGGATCACTTCTGACCGACAGCGGCGGATTTCAGGTGTTTTCTCTGGCGAAATTAAATAAAATTAGTGATGATGGTGTAGAATTCCAATCCCATATCGATGGCAGCCGTCATTTCTTTACTCCTGAAAAATCAATGGAAATTCAACAGCACTTGGGTGCTGATATTATCATGGCATTTGATCAATGTCCCCCAGGGAAATCTGATTACGAATCTGTGGAAACGGCGGTGGAAAGAACATCAAAATGGATTAACAATTGTAAAGTATATTTGAAAAATAATGACCGAATTCATGATTGGCAGCAGACCTTATTCCCAATCGTCCAGGGGAATGTTTATCCTGATTTGCGAAAACGAAGCTTGATGGAATTACTCCCTTATGCTGAATGCGGAATGGCCATTGGCGGATTGGCTGTGGGAGAAGAAAAAAGTGACATGTTTGAAATAATCGAACAAATGGATGATCTCATGCCTAAAGATCAACCCAGGTACTTAATGGGTGTGGGACGACCGACCGATTTGGTGAGAGCTGTAAAACGAGGGGTGGATATGTTTGATTGTGTCATGCCGACACGGAATGCTCGAAATGGCCAGCTTTTTACATCAAATGGGATTGTGAATATTACCAATTCAAAACATCGAGAAGAATTCATCCCTGTAGATGAAAATTGCTCCTGCGACCTTTGCCGAAATTATACGAGGGCATATATCAGACATTTAATGAACGTTAACGAGATTTTCGGGCATCGGTTAGCATCGCTCCACAACTTGACTTATTACATGGATTTAATGAAAACCATACGGTGTGAAATTAAAGCTGGATCATTTGATGAATGGTCTCATAATTATCTTAAAACAATGATGGATAAAAAAGGAATGTAATGACAGACATTTTAGTCAGAGTAATAGATGCGTATGTTTTTCATAAAACGGAAAATGGTTTACGATTCTTAATCTTAAAGCGTTCAAAGACAAAACTATATGAACATTTATGGCAGGGAGTTGCTGGGAAGATAGAGGCAGGAGAAACAGCTTCGCAGGCAGCCATCCGTGAATTGGATGAAGAGACAGGTTTAAGTCCAAAACACATGTTTATTGCTGATCACGTCAGCCAGTTTTATGAAGCCCATAGAGATCGCGTTAATCTTGTACCTGTCTTTGGAATTGAAGTAGATTCAGAAGAAGTAATATTGTCTGAAGAACATTGTGAATTTAAATGGGTTACGTTTAAGGAAGCAAAAAAACATTTAGTATGGCTAGGACAAAAACAAGGTATTCAAGTGGTAAATGAAATGGTTTTAAATAATGATGACCGGATGCGGTGGTCAGAAATACCCTTAGACAGATCGCTGTGACAATGCTCGACGAGCCTCTTAACCGTTTACCGTAATCGATTAAAAAAAGGAGAAAAATGTTAGACATAAGCACCAAAGCACCAAATTTTACATTACAGGATCAAGAGGGTAATAATGTTTCTCTGTCTGATTACAAAGGACAGAAAGTAATACTATGGTTTTTCCCAAAAGCCAACACACCTGGTTGAATAAATGAAGGAACGGGATTCCGGGATGAATTCCAAACATTTCGAGATAAAAATATCGCCATAATAGGTATGAGTGCTGATTCAATAAAAAGACAAAAGAATTTCAGTGAGAAATATCATTTTCAGTTTCCACTACTGTCAGATGAAAGCAAAGAAACCCTAAAAGCATTTGAAGCTTGGGGGAAAAAGAAATTATACGGCAGGGAATATGACGGTATTTTCCGTTGCACTTACATTATTGATGAAGATGGAATCATCATACATGCATTTAAAAAAGTATCTGTTAAAACCCATGCCCGTGATGTGCTCCAGGTATTAGACTGAAATATTTAATTATTTAAAACGTAAATAGATAAAGAAGCGCAATTTACGTTTTACATATTTACGTTTTATGTTCAATACTGCTCTAAAACTTCTTTTCAGTCGAATCTGCCCTATTGCAAAGCTGGTGAATTAATGAGGATAGAAGTATAATGAATCTTTCCTTTATCCGTTCCAGACGGCTGCGCTATTTGTTGGGGTTGACTGGTCTTTCCTGGGGCCTGTTTGTTTTTTTTCGAATTATATTTTATTTTGCCTTTTCATCGACTGTTGATGTAACCCAATCAGAAATCATTCGTGCATTTTGGATGGGTGTGCGATTCGACCTGCGCCTATCAATATTGTTTTCATTACCATTATTGATCTTGTCTATTGTTCCCCTTGTAAACATGGGTCGTTCATCACAAACACGTCTAATCGGGAAATGGATTTACGGTATATTGATTGGTGGAGCTATTCTTTTCTACACTGCGGATTTTGGACATTATGCATATCTGCAGCAGCGTGTGGATATTACCGCATTAAGTCTGTTGGAAAATCCTGTCATTTCATTCCAATTGGTTTGGGAAAGCTACCCGGTTGTTTTTATGATAATTATGCTGGGAATACTTTTGGCAACCTGGATAAAAATTCACAATATTATCATGGGAATGACAGTCGAAAAACAGTCAAAATATTTTGATACTTCTCATAAAATAACCGGTTTAATTTTAGGCGGATTGATCTATTTTTTCAGTATCTGGGGAACATTTGCCCAATATGCATTATTTTGGAGCGATGCCTTTTTCAGCCGGGACCCTTTTGTTTCTGGATTGGCGTTAAATCCAATTTTGTATTTTTATGATACAACCACGTTCAGTGAAGCGGATTATAATGAAGAAAAAGTGCGGGAATATTATCCGCTGATTTCTGACTGGTTAGGTGTGGATAATCCGGATGGTGAAAATTTAAATTTTCTAAGGCATATACGAGGGGATAAAACCGATGGACCACCGCCAAATATTATTATCATTTTCATGGAGTCAGTGGGATTGAATCGAATGGGAATAATGGGAAATCCGTTGAATCCCACACCCTATTTAGACCGATTAGCCGGTAGTGGGTTATTTTTTAATAAATTTTATGTTCCGTGGGTCAGTACTTCGCGGTCGTTATTTACGATGTTTACCGGCATACCGGATGTGGCACGAATCAAGACATCTTCCCGAAATCCACTCATTCGGGATCAATACAGCATCATATCACAATTTGAAAATTACGATAAATATTTTCTCATGGGCGGAAGCGCCAGCTGGGCTAATATTCGCAGTTTACTTACTTATAATTTAAAAGATCTGAAAATCTCCGAATTAGGAAATTATGAAAGGCAAAGAGTGGATGTTTGGGGTATTTCTGACTTGGACTTATTCCGAGAAGCAAATGGATTGTTTTCCAATCGAGATGATGAAAAGCCATTTTTTGCTGTTGTACAAACTGCCGGGAATCATAAACCGTACACTATTCCCGATGATAACGATGGTTTTGAATATAAAGAGATGAATAATGATGAATTAAATAAAGCAGGTTTCAGTTCCGTTGAACAATATAATGCCATGCGTTTACTGGATCATACAATAGGTCGGTTTATTAAAATGACGGAAAATTCGAATTATTATAATAATACGATTTTTGTCTTGTTCGGGGATCATGGAAATGCAGATCCGAAAGCAGAACATATGGCACCGGATGATTATGCCCTTAGATTAAGGTCATATAACGTCCCCTTAATAATTTTTGCGCCCGGTTTAGACAATCAACCTCAAATGGTTGAAACAGTATGCGGACTTGCAGATTTGATGCCGACCGTGGCCGGGTTGATCAGTATTGAATACGTCAATAAAACTTTGGGAAGGGACATATTAAAAAGTGAAAATAATTTTGCCTTTATTGTAAATAAAAAGATTTCACCCGGAAGTTACGGTGTACTAAACAAAGATTTTTATATGAGAATATTTCGGAATGGATCAGGGATGGAATTTCATAATCTGAGAAGTAACAACCCGGCTGCAGATGTTCAAAATGGCTATCCAGAAGAAATCGACCTATTTAATAAAATGTCTAAAGGGATTTACGAAACAGCCAAGTATATGTTATATCACAATAAGAATTAATCAGGAATCGATAACGTATTCATATAGGAATCAATTGGTTTTGCAACAATGTCCATCTGATCATCTCCAATGTTCGCATACCAAACCATGCTAAGCATGACGTATTGACCGGTCTCACCGTGCTTCCAGCGCTGGATAGTACTAAACCGCGTTTCTTTAATCCCTTCTGATTTCTTTAAAATTCGCTGGTGTCGTTTTGTCCGATCAAATTCATCGGGGTGAATCAGATCTTCGCGATCATATTTATGTCCCACCAAATCATTTTCATTATATCCCATGACCTTTTGCCAATTACCTTGAGCATCCGTAATAACACCGTCGGAGATGCGTCCTGAAATGAATAAGGTTTCTGCATTGAGCTTATCAATGAGATCACCTTTCCCCTTTGACGATCGAAGGTTCTCCATGTTTTCTTTCAAGCGGGCAATTTGATTTTTGAGTATAACATTTTCATTGATGAGATAATCGATGACTGTTTTGTGTTGTTTATTTGATTCTTCAACTGAAACAGGTACAGGAGTTGACAAAGGGTTGGAAACAGCTATCTCAGATTGATACTTTAAGATGTGTTTAGAAGGCATCGTCCCATTGGTGAGCCAAGTGCTGACCGCTTGCGGTGTTACGCCAAAATACTTAGCCACCTGATATTTATGGCGAAACCCCTGATTAGCCATAACATCCGATACAATTTTCTGTACTGTAGTCAAATTCATAAATAATTCTTGAATAAATTTAATATATTCTGTAATTTTATTCAAGTAGAATGAATTACAGAATTGAATTTTCTTTGAGCGAGGAGTATTATAGTAGTTATTCGGGACATATGAGAAACGGCCATGAAATATAGTATTTTATTCATAATAAGCACCTTAATAATCGGAAATGTCGCCGGGCAGGAAAAGATTTTTTATTTGGAATCCGGTGATAAAGTGACCGGTATCATTATATCCGAATCGGATTCCTCTTACACGGTTCAAACCTCATTTGGTAAAATCACTATCGAGAAGTCAAATGTAAAACAGGAGGAAGTATTTATCTTTTTAAAATCTGGAGATAAAATTCAAGGGACGATTCTTTCTGAAAGCGATAAAAGTGTTAAAGTGAAAACACATTTTGGTGAAGTGGTTATTGAACGGGATAAAATTGATCGCATTGATTTTCGAACCATGAGTCAGGATCAGAGTGGATTTTCCCGTCCGGGAGAGGTAGAAGTTGGACGCTGGTATTATAGTGAAGAGCGCTTGATTGATATATTTTTTGATCCCACCGGTTATCCCTTAGAAAACAATGTCCTTTATTTAAGCGGCCTTTCCTGGGGTTATGGACTCACTGATCAATTACACATCACATCTAATTGGGGAGGATATTTTATCGGAGATTTAAATTTTCGCCCCAAATTTATGGTATTTAAAAAAGGGAATTTCAAATCAGAGAAAGTACTTTCAATCGGAGCCCATTTCCATATGCGTGGTCTTCCCAATAAATATGAACTAAAGACGTGGGATGCGCCAGAAGTGTATTACAATGAAAATGGAGTTGATTCAATTGCAAAAAGAACAGAAACACAATATATCAGAATTGGATCAGAATTTGTAGAAGAAGATTTCGATGGTGATGGTGTAATTGATAACGCTTATTATGAATCAGGTTTTATAGGAAACCATATTTGGTGGGAATTTTTTGGAGCTTACACGATTTCAAATCTAAGGGAATCCGGGCAGGGACGATTCAACCATACCATTGGTCTATCTTTAACTTCTTACAGAGGTTATGACCTATTACCCAGGGCGTATTATGCTATTAATACAGATGTCCGGCGAAATTTAAAACTCATTTTCGAAGTATTCTGGGATCCTTATTGGATGTCAACTCTGGAATTCTTTGAGGACGAAGAAGTAACAGACATTGATTTTGATTTTGGATTTATCTATGCCTATAACGAGAAATTCAGAATCGGTATCCATTTTCAAAGACCCTTTATCGCATTTTACTACAAATTTTGATTGAAATCATACCACAAAAAACCAAATAATATAACGTAAGAGGAAAAAATTGAAGCATCATATTATTATTTTTCCTGACTCAGCGGGATCGAAATTTTTGTGGTAAATGAATTGAAAAAAAGCCAATAATATTATACCCTGTTTCGAAAAGGCAGAAAAGCAATCTTTCAAACGGAACAAAAAACAGAAATACTTGAAAATCCCAGGAAGCGACGTTCATCTGTTTTCCTGGAAATGACACGGTCCCTCTGTTCCCAGTGTCTTTCTATTGTGGATGCTAAAATCCTTAAAACCGCTGATAACCAGATTATTCTACGCAAATGGTGCACGGATCATGGATTTGAATCCTGCCTCATTCATTCAGATGCCGAATGGTACTTTCATGCGCAAAAGTTTAATCGACCCGGCGACATTCCCCACCTCCATGCCACGTATTATTTGCACTTCGATTGTAGTATCGCAAGTCATTTAGATTGAAAAACACCAATACTCAAATTATAATGATTTTCATCATCATGCAGACGATAATAGGGAGACCTTTTCACCTTCGGCAAGGGTTTCTTTCAGTGTAATAATTGGGCGTGGTAATACAACTAAAAAATTGAACCAGTAATACAAACCAAAGTAATCGACAGAGATTATAAGTTGGTTTATTCATTTAAATTACATGTTTTACTCAAGGTAGGTGTCGTTCATCAAAATCATACGGTAACAAATCTTTCTGATGGTGAAAAGGGCATTCCTTAATGTGGGTGTAATAACCCTATTAACTGTCGTTTCCACATCTTTTAGTACTGATCATCAAGGCATTTGAATAACTAATCTTGATATAATAATCCATCGGGGAATTTTCATGGAGGAATTAAATGTTATACTTAATTCTTGAGTCCAGATTTAATTATACGGATTAAACCGATATTGGCATATGGAAATATTGTAGGATTAGTGTAGAAGTTGATAGCTGAATTGACTCCAATCTCAGCGGACAATGCGAGTTTATCAGAAAATGGATAGCTGTAGCCGGTTTTAATACCGCCAAAAGGTACAAAACCCATACCCCAGCCAACAACAATCTGCATTCCTAAGTCAATACCCAAGTGAAAATTATTATATCGAAACTTCGGAGAAAAAGTTGCAAATGGTAAGAGATAATTTAATCCGAATGCTACTCCCGTTCCAATTTTTCCCCCTAAAAAGGTCGAACTATAATAATTAGAGCTATAATAAATTTTGGGATATATTGTATTTGTTTTTAAACTGGGTGAGAAGAATAACTCGCCAACATTACCCACGTGTACTAATAGTTTCAAACGTTTATCAAGATTTGGATCACCGGCATTCCTATCCTTTTCATCAAGCCCAAGGGATTGGAAATTAATTACTGTTTTTTTTCCTGTTATTAATTGCCGCACAAATTGTGCGGATACAGAATCGATCATTAATCCCATAGAAAAAAAGAAAAGCAATAATATTTTAACCATAAGATAGTTATTCGACATCTATCTCATCTCCGTCAGGTAAGTCAGACGTATAAGAAATATTAACTATATCAAAAGAACCAGAAATAAATGGTTCAGAATTTCCAAATCCGGAAAGGTCCGATGTGAAATTCTTCCATTCTTGGCCTAAACGAAACGTTGGCATTTTAGGAGAATTAGTTGCAGCTACGGCATTTGACCAAAAGTTACCAAGGCTTCCATTATGATGAATGTCGATATCACTTGTTTCTCAAAATTAATTTTTTATACTCCCAAATCGGAAGTATTACTGAAAGAGGAATGCTAAATCCTATCGAATACACAATTGCCGGTTCATCTATGGATTTGTTATTTTTTAAATTGTTAACAACCAAACCCGCGTGGACCAAATGCGGCGCCAGGCTATATAAAAATATTTTAAAACAATCCCTACTTTTTATCCCCGTTCTCAATGCAATAGTCGTGCCGGTTGCAGCGCCTATAATTCCTCCGGAATACATTCCAGTAATAAAGAGACCCACATTGTATAGACCATCATCCGGATTTCCAAATATTCCTGTGGACATAATACCCCCGAATAGGCCACCCATGATCATACCTGTTACATTACCGATGGCAGCTTTAACATAAGGGGATTGCTTACTCTTACCGGATTTTTGTAAATTTAATTTTAATGGTAGAGTTACCTGCCTTTTTGAGCGATTTAAATTATGTACTGTTCTGGAAACATAATATGGTTTATCTACGACATCAAAATGATAATGATAAGAATTTTTCATAGATTCATTTTGGCGATACGTGAAATCATTTTTTATTGAACCACCACTGATAACGTTAACAAAATAGAAAAACAGTATAGCGCTTTTCAAATATTTATAATATGAAGAAAAATTCAATAATCGTAACCTCCCTGTTCATATAGATCGTATACACCATTGTCGGAACCTACAGCATCCCAACCACCTCTATATGCAGGACCGTTGGGTGGTAAATTCCCCACATTCAAGGATGGTCCTATTAGTTCTCCTCCAATGAATTGATTAGCCCAATCACCATAAGAGTCCGGATTCAAATACCCCCAGGGGATTTGTGCTTTGAACCAGGACATTCCCGGATTAGAATTATAATCTATATCTTCCAAATCAGGCAAAATTACAAGACCATAATTATCTTGAGGATTGCTATCATAAAATGAGTAATAGCTTATTGTCGGCCCATTACCATTTACCCATTCATCGTAGTAAGTTGGAGGTGTAGTCACATCTACCCACCGATTTGTTTCAGGATAATTACCTCCGGAGTGAACGCCTGGAGCGATTCCTGTGTTTTGACCTCCTACGTATACTCTTGGGTGAGTAGCATCATCCGCTTGAAAACTTCCTGAATAGCGAACTAAATATTTATAATGGAAATAGTATTCTACCTTCACATTTGATGCTGTTGATGGATTAGTACTATTGACCCATACATTAATATGCTCCCAATCACCTTCATGATTATTTATAAAATCGTTGTAAGGATAATAAGACCAATATTGAATTATTGTATATTGATTGTGTTTAAACAAATGTACATATAAAGTGTTGGGATAATAATTATTTTGTCGTTCGTTTTCATAATAATCAGACCAACAGTTTTCAGAGTTACAGTTTCCGGCGTAATTGTAATGCAAACGTATATCATACATGCTATGGGCTTTTTGAGGGGGAGATCCGGTATAATTATAAGCAGGGTCAAAAACCGCCGAGGCATAATTTTTACCGGAACCACCTAACCAGCCATAGAAGTACGATATTTGTGGATTAAATTCCTGCCCATAAGAAATCGGATAATCACCAAGTGTTCTCCCTTGGATATCAACTAGGTAAAACCAAAGGTCACTGTTATCAACTCCTAAATATTGTACCGGCTCCGACCTTACATAATCTGTTGAGGAATTTAATATATAAGTAGGACAGAACTTCTCTGCTAATGGCATTTCATTTTGATCATTTATACCATTCCCGTCACAATCTATCATAGCAGTGTACACTGGGTAAAGCCAAAAAGAATTGTTTGTGCTGGTATTATTACTACTGACAATGCTTAAACATTGCCCGGAGGTCGTAGTCCAAAGAGATTTACTGATTGGGCTACCCCAAAATGTTGGTACTTCAATATCTACTGTGATATACACGTATCCGTTTTGGTCAGTTGTGCCGGATGAAACTTCGGTAGTGCGCAAAAAGTTAAAAATCATAAACATACTGAGCATTACGTTTACTCCCTGTACTCCTGTGCCATTTTCATCCCGTACATATACCAACGCATAGCCCCGGTAAATACGAGAACCGGAGTCATCATCACCCGGTAAACGAGCAAAATTAGTATTAGAGATGAGGATAAGAATTGCTATTAACTTAAAGTATTTAAACATGTCAGCCCCCTACCGAATCAGGATCATTTTGTGTGTTAAATGGAAATCCTTGCCTTGGGCCTGAATAAAATAAATCCCGGAGCTTACATGATCCCCCTTCTGATTCTTTCCACGCCAGGTGAACGTGTGAGTCCCGGCATCCAAAGTACCCTGATGAATCGCCTTAACCAATTGTCCTGACAGATCATAAATGGAAATTATTACTGAATTTCTTTCCGGCAGGGCTATCTTGAATCGGGTATCCGGGTTAAAGGGGTTTGGATAATTTGGAGCTAAGGATACCACCTCCGGCAGGAGCTCTTCATCTTCAGCAGTCTGGGCAATCTGTTTAAATGATGCGGGATGAAACCGATACCATTTCTGAAGGTCTTTTAAGTTCCGTTTGACTTTTTCAAGGGATTGGGTGTGGACCAGCGCCGCCGCAAAGGTAATTTCTTCTCCCGGATTCAACCGGCGTATATCCGTATGTACAATAAACCGGTAGTCATCATTTTCGTCATAGGACTGCACAGCTCCGCCACGGCTTTTACTTTTCATCAGTGACCATTTTTCAGCATCGGTAAGAGGTTGTTCTAATCTTCCCAATACATCCTGATTAAGATTCCGTTCTGAGAGCACAACCACCGCGGGAATCATATCCGTATTCCATTCTCGTTCATTTGCCATAAAAATGGATTTATAACGTGGAATTACCATCACCTGGTCGTTATAAGGATCGGATGTATTGTCTGCCTCCGGGAGGTCAAAATCAAACAGCATTCCTATCCCAACCGAATCCAGGGCCTCAGTTGAGGTTACCGTATATTCGAAAATTAGAGCCGGGAAAGGTTTATATTCATACGTTCTTTGATTGACGGTGATTCCCATGGGTATATGGCCGGGGAGTGGTGCCTGATCGTTATAAACAGAACGATAAATCGAAACGACAGATGTATCGGCCGTATCATCTTCAATTATAGAAAGTTCTTCCGTGAATTTCCATTCAGTAAATTCTTTTACCGTCGGATTTCCGTCACCGGATATGACCGACAAAGCATTGCCTTGCCTAGCGCCTACCCATAGGGTCATCTGCAGATAATAATTCAGAGGCGATAAGGTATCGTCCGGTTCGAGATAGCGGTCATAGCTTAGGTAAGCTCCCGGAACTGAGGCACCAAATTGCATTCGTTCCAGATTAAATAGCTTGTTTAGATCGGATTGCGAATATAAAGTTGCCGTTAATACGCCAATCGCTAACAAATTTATTGATATCTTATTCATGATTCACCTCTTAAAACTTAAATTAATAAATATCACATTAAATAATTAAGTTATTTATCTAACTTAATAATGTAGTTATAGTACTTTTTTCTCACAACTCTTTACTTTACCCCAAATTGCGATATTGACGGAAAGAAAACGCAGAAATTCCAACAGTATGATTTTTTGTCACCTATCAGAAAAGCCGACAATGTAAACATATATACTTTTATTTGGATCCGTGCGGTGAATAAAATCGTTAATAATTTCGTAACACATTTTTGAAAGGTAGGAAAGTCATATGCCAATAGGAGAATAACACAGAAATACTGGGAAACCCGGATGGGATTATCGATTCAATTGCAGAACTAGAGACTCACCTGTAAACACTTTTTCATTCATTTTATCATCCGTATAACCCATCATTATCGAATGGCCTTTGAGAGATATTTTATGATTGTCTAATTGGTAGTCGGTCATTTGCAGGCCTTTATTCCCTACCGAAAGAACAGCTGTGTTTTCCGGGAGAATATAAAGATGGTTTGATTTTTCGATTTTAGTCCAGCTGAAATTGACGATAAAATCCCCGTCATGAACTCCCATGGTCAGATCCGGGTTGGATTTTGTCAAAGGCGCTCCGGTATATAAGGGGAATATCGCCTGCAAAACAACCCAGGCGGTACTGTCAGGGTTTAGATTGACAAAAAATGTCCCATCGTCATACAAATTCAAATTCCGCTGAACATCGTTTGCGTTCACCAAAAGGTTATAATGAGACAGGCGAATTCCTTTTCCATCTTTGACGTACACCATTGCTTCATCACCTAAAAAAGGGCTATAACTTGGATCATAAGTATTTTTTTGATCATTAAAATGGTTAGGTGAAATTTGTTTGTCTAAAGTTACATCGGCATCGACAATGCTAAGGATCTCATCTTCATTATTTTCAGTCAAAATCACTGAACCACCTGCGAACCAAATGCCAAACACCAGCATTTCGGTTAACGGAAATGCTTGTGGAAAAATTCGAACACGTTGTTTGGATTTGAGGCCTTTTTCTGTCAGCCAATTTGCAATTTTTTGCACTGATTGATAAAATTCTTTGTTGGTGATCCCCAGATCGGCATAGAGCATTTTACCATGGTGTTTAATATTTTGACCTTCAACCAATGCGCCAAGGTTAGGGTAGGGCGTCATATATTCCATTGGTTCCACATTTCCCAAACATTGTGCTTGGTAAATGCGATCAGATAGAGATTTTGCCATTGTCATTCAGGCTTTGTTTTCTGAATAATTTCAAATTGATCCGTCGTTCGTATGTATATATTCCCTGCCATTCGGCCGATGGGTTGGAGTTTTTCTAAATCAATCCGACCATTATCATATATTTCGTCAGCAACATGAAAAAGTACAATTGTTCCAAGGACGATAGCCCCGCTCCCGGGGCTGCCATCGCCAATTTCAATAATCTGGTTCAATTTGCATTCAAACGTGATTTTTGATTCCTTCAATCGCATGGCATCTATTTTTTCACAAGGAACAGGTGTGAGTCCCGTTTCATCAAATTCACTGATTTCGGGTGGGAATTCCATGGCTGTGGAAACCATCTCCGGAGCAAAAGATTCACTCACAATATTGAGCGCAAATACTCCAGTATCTATCACATTCTTAAGTGTATCTTTGATTTCTCCATTTCTCCCCCGGCGAGCCGGGCAAAACATAATTGTCGGAGGATTAGAGCAAACTCCATTAAAAAATGAGAAGGGAGCCAGATTATCAAACCCATCTTTAGATTTTGTAGAAACAAATGCAATGGGTCTTGGAACAATGGACCCGGCCATGAGTTTGTAATTATCTTTGGTAGACTGTTGTGCCGGATCAATAATCATTGGACCTCCTTAATTGGTTCCCGGGAGTCAAAGGATGTTTAATTTTTGTTGTACTATTAAATGGTTTGAGATGAAAGGCATGAATTGAATTTACGAATAATGAAGTCTAAACTCCGACCCATGAAAATTACCGGTCCACTCATAAAAGGTATATTTATCGAAAGGCCTAATCGATTTATAACGAGGGTTAAAGTTGATGGAAAAATCATTAAAAGTCATTTGCCTGATCCTGGAAGGCTTCAGGAATTGCTTTTTCCCGGAGCGATTGTTTATGTCCGTCCGGCGCCCGATGATTCAGATCGGAAAACAAAATTTTCTACTGTGATGGTTGAAAGCAACGGTATATTTGTTTCATTGGACAGTACATTACCCAATCGATTCATTAAACAAGAATATTTCAAAATTCCATTATTCGATCATTGGACTTTGATTCGGTCCGAATACAAAGTTGGGAATCACCGGATAGATTTCTTAATGGAGGATCCAAATGGGGATGAAGTTTTTACGGAAATTAAATCTGTCACGTTTGTAGAAAATGGAATCGCAAAATTCCCGGACGCAGTAACCCTTAGGGGTAAAAAACACGCAGACTTATTATCGAAATTATCGAACCGAGGAATAAAATCAAGGATTCTATTTGTATGTCAGCGGTCAGATGCTGTCGAGTTCCGGTCCATGTGGAATCGGGATCCGAAATTCGCGAAATCATTAAGAAATGCTCATCAACAAGGCGTTCAAATTCATTGTATTAAAACCAATATTTCTTTAAAGGAAATGACCTATTATAGTGAAATTCCCGTAAATTTAAATCCTCCCAATGAAGCTTAAATTTTTCTTAATACTATCTTGCTTATTTGCACTGATTACGTGGCAATGTGCAGCTTTTGGTTTACCCGATGGTGGACCGAAAGATACAACACCGCCGGAATTATTATCGGCCGACCCTCCCAGCGGAACCGTCCGACTTTCTTCACGTAAGATTAGTCTTTTATTTTCTGAATATATGGATGAAAAGAGTTTTGAAAAAGGAATTCGAGTGGCACCCGTTTTAAAAGGAGAACCCGACATAGAGTTTAGAGGTGAAAAGATTTTTTTAACATTGCCCGATGATATTAAAGATGACATGACCATTGTGGTAACTCTCAGTAGAGATATCAAAGATGAACATGGAGTGGAATTATCCAAATCTATACAATTGGCTTACAGTTATGGTGATAAAATTAATGAAGGTATTATTAAGGGTAAGGTGTATTCCAATAAACAAGCTGCTGTCTATTTATTCAATAGTGATGGAAGCGATACATTATTGTTGTCACTTCCGAATTATATTTCTGAAGCGGAAGATAATCGTTCTTTTACATTTAATTATTTGGCTCCCGGTTCCTATCAAATACTTGCCATTGATAGAAGTGCTGCGGGTGCAAAATTGGATCCGGCTCGGATGAGTTATGGTGTTTCTTCGACCCAAATAATCGATCTTGATACGCTCAAAACCGGCATCCATTTAAGACTTCATCAGGAAGAGGTGCCTTTACGCTTGGTGCGTGGTGAATGGAATGACTGGAATTGGGGTAAGATTTATTTTAACAATGAAATCCCTCTGGAAATTTTGTTTTCCGAATTGAAAATTGGATCAAGGGATCTAGAATGGTTCTTGAGTCCGGATGATCAAAAAGCGGTTGTAGTTACTATAAATGATTCACTTAGGAATAAAAAAGAATCCATTTCATTTTCGTCCATTCAATTGAATAATAAGGTAGTTTTGGATTCTTCAATCATCTTTGTGTCTGTACCCTCAACCGATGATACGAATTCGTTAAGATTGATAAAACCGGAATCCAAAATTACTATCACACCGGATAAATCAGGACCACCGTTAGAACTTATTTTCTCTAGACCGGTTGGACTTCAAACACTGTCTCAATATGATGCGACTCTATTCATCAGTGATTCAATTGAAGTTTTATATAACAGAACAATTACATCACCAATGAGCATGACGATTGTTCCCCAAGACGGTTGGAAACCAAAATCATCCTATACGTTTAACATAAGTAATTTGGATAGTGGGAGTCTAAAAAACACATTTAAAGATTCGATTACTATGATTAAAATATCAACGAATCGAGAGCTGGGATACGGTGGAGTCTCCGGATTGATTAATGGAGTAGAAGGGAATATTATTGCAGAAATAAATCATACTGAAAATATCAGTTGGGAATTTCATAGCGTTGTAAATTCTGCCGGTCATTTTGAGTTTATTGAAGTTCCAGAAGGAAAATATACTATTTCATTATTTGAAGATAAAGATAACGATTCTGCGTATTCATATGGGAAAGCATTCCCATTTCAGCCGAGTGAATGGTTTTATGTATCAAATGACACTATTGAAATTCGGGCTAACTGGGATATTGAATTATCCCCATTCCATTTGGAGAAATAAATAATGCATTGTGTCGTGATGGCTGGTGGCAGCGGAACACGTTTTTGGCCTTACAGCAGGGTGAACAAACCAAAACAAATGCTAAAAATAGTTGGCAATAATACGATGCTGCAGATGACTGTTGATCGGTTAATTAAATGCAAAAAAACAGAAGCCGTTTATATTTCAACTCGGTTAGATCTTTTCAGTGCAATTAAAAAAGATATTGTTGGCGTATTTCCCAGGAATATAATTCTGGAACCAAGTGGGAAAAATACAGCCCCATGTATTGGATTATCTGCATTGAAGATTGCGAGTGTTGACGGTGAAGCTGTAATGGGCGTTTTCCCTGCCGATCATTTAGTGGTTGGTCATCGCGCTTTTGAAAAAGCGCTGAACCAGGCTGCCAGAGTAGCAATTGAAAAAGAAGGTTTGGTCACGATTGGTATTCGACCGACCTATCCTTCGACTGCCTATGGTTATATCCAATTTGATGTGGATTCGAAGGTGGATAAAATGGATGCATATCCCGTTCGCACTTTTGCTGAAAAACCTCACCTTAATGCTGCTAAAAGATTCATCAATAGTGGTGACTTTTTGTGGAATGCGGGTATGTTCGTCTGGAAAGTAAGTGTTTTCATGGATCAATTGGGAATACATATGCCGGGATTATGTAGTCAATTAATGAAAATTGAAAAACGAATAAAAGCCAAAAAGTCATTTAATGATATTTGGAATTCATTGTCACCTGAGTCCATAGATTATGGTCTAATGGAAAAGGCAGATAAAATTTTTGTAGTTCAGTCAGAATTTAAATGGAATGATCTTGGCTCCTGGGATGCGGTATATAATGAAATGCCTAAAAGACAAACAGGCAATCTGATCAAAGGGGATGGTGTTGTTATCGACGGAAGAGATAATTTTATTCAAAATGAAAATCATTTTACTGCAATTGTCGGCCTTGAAAACGTGATGGTGATTACAACGCCGGATGCTACCCTTGTGGTGAATAAAGACAATGTGGAAGATGTCCGCAAAGTTGTAAATTATTTGCGCGAAAAAGACCTGTCCAATTTATTATGAACATAAAACCTGAGAAATTATTGTCAATGTTTGAAGAATTGGCGGTTAAAATGAACATAAAAATGGTGCATTCAAAAGGAAGTTTTGAAGGCGGGTCATGTGTATTCAAAGATCAGGAATATATAATCATTAACAAATCCAAACCCATTGAACAGCGACTAAAAGTGCTAGCTACGTCATTCCATGTCAAAGATTTATCTAGTAAATATTTGGTTCCTGCTTTACGATCATATATCGACAAAGTGAATGTCTGATATATTTGATTTGAAAATCTTGGTTTACTGAAATCAGATCATTAAACTAAACCCCTTATTTTTGGTGCATACCATATAAAATATTAATCGTTACATAAGTATTCGAGGTGAAATCATGAAAAAATATGCAACTGCTGATATACGAAACTTTGCCTTGGTTGGTCATGGCGCAAGTGGTAAAACGTGTTTAAGTGAAGCAATGCTTTATAACAGCAAACAAATTAACCGTATGGGAACAATCGAAGACGGAAACACCGTTTCAGATTATCATCCCGGTGAACAGACCAGACAAATTTCTATTCATGCTACGCCCCTAGTCGCCGAATGGAATGATGTAAAATTTAATTTTATTGATACTCCCGGATACGCCGATTTTATAGGTGAAGCGTTAAGTTCCTTAGCCGTGGTGGATATGGCAGCTGTAGTGGTTAGCGCAGTGAATGGTGTAGAGGTTGGGACGGAACAAGTCTGGCAACAATCAACACATAATAATATTCCCAAAATAATCGTTATTAATGGTTTGGATCGAGAGCATGTGGACTTTAATAATATTCTGGATCAATGTAAAGAAAGGTTTGGTCATCATGTGTTTCCAATGCAGTTACCTGTGACGACCGGACCGGGATTTCATCAAGTAGTTGATGTTTTGCGCAGTGAACTAATTGAATACGAAACTAACGGATCCGGGAATTATACCGAATCGAAATTACCAGAAGATCTTCAAGCAAAAGTTAATGAACTCCATCAAAATTTAGTCGAATATGTTGCCGAATCGGACGATTCATTACTTGAAAAGTTTTTTGAACAAGGCAATCTATCAGAAGAAGAAATGCGTGATGGTATTCATGCAGCCGTTCAAAATCAGACCTTTATTCCATTATTTTGTACCGCATCAACGGCCAATATCGGTGTGGCTCGACTCATGGATTTTATATCTAAATATGGAGCATCCCCAGTTGATCGCGAACAGATTACAGCATTAGATGCTAATAGCGGTGATGAGAAAACGGTGGATCTCTCCGGCAGCGATCCTGTGATATTTGTTTATAAAACGATTTCTGAAGGCCACGTGGGTGAACTTTCATTCTTCAGGGTTTATTCCGGACAGATCAGTACGGGTGCAGACTTGTATAACACTGACCGTAACCAGAGCGAACGATTTGGTCAATTATTTCTGATGAATGGAAAGGAACGGTCTAATATTGGTGAATTAGCAGCGGGTGATTTGGGCGCTGTGGTGAAATTGAAAGATACTCACAGTGGAAACACACTTTGCGGGTCAGGAATTCGAGTAAAATTAAAGGATGTAGTGTATCCAAATCCCAATATTCATGCAGCCATTGAAATTCACTCCAAAGGAGATGAGGAAAAGGTAGCTGTTGGGCTTTCCACACTTCACGAAGAAGATCCCACTTTTATTTATAAAGTTGATTCAGAATTAAAACAAACGGTCATTTCAGGGCAAGGGGAATTGCATCTACAAGTACTGCATGACAGATTGAAAAGACGATTTGGAGTTGATATCACCTTAAAAGAACCCAAGATACCTTATCGTGAAACTGTTTTCGGAAAAAGTGAATCAAAATACCGTCATAAAAAACAAAGTGGCGGAGCCGGACAGTTTGCAGAAGTATGGATGCGCATTGCACCCAAAAAGAGAGGGGAAGGCGTGGAGTTTTCCAATTCGCTTGTGGGACAAAATGTAGATCGAGTTTTCGTTCCGTCCGTTGAAAAGGGTGTAAAAGCAGCATGTGCTGAAGGTGTGTTAGCCGGATACCGTGTTGTAGATTTGAAGGTGGATTTTTATGATGGAAAACAACACCCTGTTGATTCAAAAGATATTGCGTTCCAAATCGCGGGTAAACATGCATTTCATGAAGCCTTTTTAAAAGCACAGCCAGGCATTCTCGAGCCAATTATTAATATTGAAGTGAAAGTCCCCGAAGACCATATGGGAGATGTCATGGGAGATATTTCCGGGCGTCGAGGAAAAATAATGGGAATGGATTCCGAAGGATCAATGCAAGTCATTAAAGCTCAAGTTCCCCAAGGAAACCTCTATAACTATTCTACTACGTTGCGATCAATAACCGGTGGAAGAGCATTGCATTCTGAAGAATTTAGCCACTATGAACAAATGCCGAAGGATATGGAAAAGAAAGTCGTAGCAGCTTCGAAAAAAGAGGATGAATGATGGTGACTGGTAGAGTGGTACCTGGTAGAACGGTAACTAGTAGAATAGTAACTAGGAAGATTGTTAGTGGCTAATTATCAAGATATTGAAATATCTGAAATTGATTTTATTAGTGAACCAGATCGATATAAACTAGATGATTTTCAAGTGTATCAAAATGCAAGAGAATTCAGAAAAAGAGTATACGTCAATGTAAACCAATTACCCGAAAAAGAAAAATATCAATTAACAAGCCAAATGAGAGATGCGATTATTTCTATTACTAACAATTTTGCAGAAGCTCATGGTCGTTGGCATTATAAAGAGTCAATCCAGTTTTGTCGTATTGCCCGAGGTTCAACTGAAGAAGTGATTGATGATCTTAATATTTGTATTGATGAGCACTATTATGATGTAGATGAATGCACCCATCTAAAAAAATCTGGTTATGAATTAGTGAAGAAGATTAATGGCTACATCGCCTATCTTAATAAGCAAAGAAATCAATATAAGAAAACATAACAATGAAAACAACCCATCACCGACCACTAATAACCAGTTACCAATCACTGCTCACTATCAACCCTTTTCCATTTCCCATTTCCCATCTTCCATGAATAGGCTTTGGGCACCGTGGCGGATGGATTATATCCGGTCTGAAAAAGAATCTGGCTGTATTTTTTGTCATAAACCAAAGGAAAACAATGACAGGGAAATGTTAATTCTCCATCGGGGCGAACTTTCCTTTGTACTCATGAATCTATATCCCTATAACAATGGACATTTATTAATTGCTCCCTACTCCCATGTAGATAGTCCCGATAAGCTGACCGCTGAGGAACGGGCTGAAATAATGGAACTTTCTACCCTATCTATGAAAATTCTTAAGAAAGAGATGAAGGCGGAAGGATTCAATTTTGGAGCGAATATCGGTAGTGCCGGCGGTGCAGGGATTAAAGAGCATATTCATTTTCATGTTGTACCACGTTGGCAAGGTGACACAAATTTTATGCCGGTATTAGGTCATACAAAGGTTCAAGTGCAAGGCTTACAAGATTCTTATGATTTGCTTAAACTTCTATATGATAAAAAAGATTTAACAGAGGGGGATTAATGCTTCCGTTCGAACATACCTGGTTACCATTTATTTATCTGTATTCGCTGGGTGGGCTTTTATTTTTAATAGGAATCTGGATTATATTTCGAGCAAAATCCATAGACCTTCGTCGAATGCATCACCGGCGTTGGCTATTCATTCTCATTTTTGGTTATTTATGGTATTTTTCCATTCATGCTTTATTAAATTATGCAGCATTAGATGTTATCCGGCCAATAGTGGTTTTATACGTTTTAGCGATTGAATTCATTCTCTTTTTTATAGGAATACGAATATTACGGACAAAACGGATGAGGGAGGCATAATGGAGGCTCAAAGTACGATACAAACATTCCATAGTATCGGCACATCCACTGACTGGATAGTCATGGTGATTTATTTTCTCGCTGTGATGATTTTCGGTAGTTATTTTGGCCGTTATACACGCTCTACAACAGATTTCTTCTTTGGCGGTCGCCGATTTTCCTGGTGGCTTATTACGATGTCAATCGTCGCCACCGGTGTTGGCAGCCATAGCTTTGTGAAATATTCGGCAAAGGGATTCGAACACGGTATATCGTCAACAATGACCTACATGAATGATTGGTTTTTTCTCCCTTTTTTCATTTTTGGTTGGTTGCCGATTGTTGTCTATTCACGGATTCGTTCCATTCCTGAATATTTTGAAAAACGATTTAGCCCCTCTGCCCGATTTCTTGCTACCATTCTATTGCTTTTATATATGATCGGCTATATTGGAATTGGATTTTTAACATTAGGGAAAGCGGTTATTCCGATGCTTCCTGAATCATTTATGCTATTGGGTGCAACAATACCCATTACTTTGATGGATGCGATTATTGTTATTGCTGTAATTACAGGAATCTATATCACTTTTGGCGGGCAAACAGCAGTCATTTTCACTGATTTACTCCAGGGTTTTATTCTCCTTTTTGCAGGGTTAATGCTATTTGCCTTAGGACTTGCATTTTTGGGAGGATTTGATACTTTCTGGAATTTATTACCCACAGCGTGGAAACTGCCATTGGCGGATTTTAACAAGCCGCCTGATTTTAATTTTGTGGGAATCTTCTGGCAGGATGCCATTGCCGGATCCATTGGATTTCTTTTTATGAATCAAGGCTTACTTATGCGATTTATGGCATGCAAAAGTGTCAATGAGGGACGAAAAGCGGCAGCCGTAAACATCCTGTTCGTTTTGCCAATATCCGCGATTGTTGTCGGAAATGCAGGGTGGCTTGGTAAAGCGATTTCAGTAGTAAGCCCGAATCTTGTTCCACCAAACACATCCCCGGATCAAATATTTGTAGTTGTGGCAAATATTGTGTCACATCCCGGTGTATTTGGCTTTGTTATGGCGGCTTTGACAGCTGCTTTAATGAGTACGGTTGATACGTTGATTAATGCCACAGCGGCGATTTTCATCAATGATGTATATCGTCCGGTACATCGACTGATCGATAAAGGAAAAGAAATATCAGGATCGAAGGATAAACGGGAATTATTGGTTGCCCGATATGCATCGGTTGGAGTAACGGCTCTGGGTGTTTTGGCCGTATTGGCTTTTAAAAATTTTCCCACTGTTTACGAGGCCCATGGTTTTTTTCATTCAACCCTGACACCGCCATTGGTTGTGGCCATCTTTTTAGGAATCTTTTGGAAAAAATTTACACCGGCTGCTGTGATTACCACCTTTGTTGCCGGCGTTGGTTTTATGTTACTAGGCGCCAGATATCCGGGGATTTTTATTGCCCCGTTTGATCATGGAATTACCATGAATCCAACACACCCATATTCCTATATCAGGGCCTTGTACAATATGCTGGTGTGCTCTGGTGTGGGCGTTGTTGTTGGTCTGACAACAGGATGGCAAAAGCGTCTTGTCAATAATTTATCCCTGAATAATAATGGACTAATTAAAGCAGCGGTTCCAATATCGATTATATTATTCATGATACCGTTATTCAATATAGGTCCTTCCATGTTCCAATTCGTCGATTTGTTATTATTAGTCGTGATATTACCGCTTGTTGTTACACATTACGTATCGTATGACGAAGAAAAACAAACAAAAGGATTAATAGCCAGTTCTATTGGGGAAGCGCGCATCAGGTTTAAAGGCGGATTGCCTAATGATCGCGAAGGCGACAAGGCTCTGGTCAATTGGAAAATACATAAAGGCAACGATATGAATATAAGGTTTGCCAGGGAAGACATGGAGACGATGGCAGCTGAAACCGGCGATTTGGTCTATTTAAGTGATAAACGAAAATGGTTGGGAGGATTGAAGTCTATCCATTCCAGAATTGGTGAACCGCATGATGAATCGGGAATCGTTTATATTACGGAAGAGGAATTAAAAAACGGACTTTTTGTGAAAAATCGCATCCTTGAAGCTGAAAAAGAATTGTAGTCTTTGACCGGGCAAAAAACCTTAATAAATTCGCCAGCTTTTTTGATACTAATAATTAATTTTCCGGAGTAATCCCATAAGCGGGAAGTCCGGAAGAACAAACGATCCGGAGTAGCTCAGTTGGTAGAGCGAGTGGCTGTAATATTGCAGCTTTCCCGAGTAATCGGGATTGACAAATCGGGTGAATTCAGGGAAACCTAAATACGCTTATTTGCGGATAAGGCAATCCTGAGC
>CAZBEY010000028.1:0-23776 GCA_964491015.1 uncultured bacterium
ACAAATTCCTGAAAAGTGGTCATCATATTTAAGTGTGGAAGATGGAAGACTAAAAATTTCCGAAGACGGATTTATTTTTGCTGATGCTATTGTAATTGATTTGATGGTTTGATTTAAAAACCTTTCAAAGGTTAGCCTGTCCGCCTGTTTTTTTGCGGGAAACCTTTGAAAGGTTACTACCTTGGCTAATATGTAAAATGTTTAATCTGTTCGCCTTCTTTTCCAATAAGGCTCATGGCTTCTATTCCGATTTCCAGATGTAAATCCACATATTTTTTAGTAACGTTTGAGTCGGATTCTGATGTTTTCACACCATCAGGCGTCATGGGAGTATCGGATACAAGCAACAATGCTCCCCGTTCAATCCCATTGGCAAAGCCGACAATAAACATAGTTGCTGTCTCCATATCAATTCCCAGTACCCGGACTTTGCGTAAATAGGATTTAAAATCCTCATCGAATTCCCAGACCCGGCGATTTGTGGTATAAATCACTCCTGTTCTGTAATCTAATTTCTTTTCACATAATTTGTCTGAAACATATTTATGAACCTTAAATGACGGTAGCGCAGGGACTTCCTTCGGAAAATAATCATTGCTGGTTCCTTCTCCCCGTATGGCAGCGCTGGGTAAAATAAAATGACCAATTTCCGTTGAATGCTTCAGTCCACCGCACTTTCCAAGAAACAAAACACCCTTTGGATTTACAGCCGTTAATAGATCCATTATCGTAGCTGCATTAGCGCTGCCGATACCAAAGTTGATAATGCTTAGTCCTTCCTTATTGGTAGCGGATGTCATTGGGCCACCACGTCCCTTGATGATTACATCAAATCGGTTTGCAAAATTGTCGACGTAATTTTGAAAATTGGTTAGGAGTATCCATTCACCAAAATCTCCTGCATCGGTTCCAGTATATCGTTTAATCCAGTTTTTTACAATATCTTCTTTTGACTTCATATCCTTTCACTTTCTGAAGGTTAATCCACATAATTCTTGCATTTTATATTTATATCCACCTATATTTTTTGAGTATATAATAAACTAATCTAAGGGTAATGGAGTTTAGGAAGTTATTTTTCTTTAAAAGATTTTCTAAAATACAATGTATTCATTAACAAATTATTTTCATTTTATCAGCAAATTAAATATTTTTTAAGATCATCATAAAAAGAATTGGTCACGTAGATACATAAGTAATAACTATACAGGACCAAAGTTGACATGTAACCATAATATGGTCACCTGCCGGTATGGTATAAACGAATCGGCAGTACCATAAAAAGAAAGGAAATGATCATGAAGAAAGCCATGTTCTACATTTGCTCGGTCGCATTACTACTGATGATCGGGTGAGAACAAGACTACATTCCGACATCATCACCGGAAATGGAGACCAAGCAGATGTTAGAAGATAATTCGCTTATGAAAGTTGAATCTGGTATATCAATGAACGACTACGAAGAACGCCAAAAAACAATAGAACAAATTCTCTCAAACAAAGATAGTGAAAAAAGTACTTCGAATAGGCCCCGTCTATTAAGTCTTACTTTTTATGAAGGAGATAGTGTAAATGTGGAACAGGAAACGCAGAGAACGACCGGATGGGTGCGCGACACCCAATGGGCTATTATGCCGGGTTGGTCTGCTGTAGGCCAAACTGGGATTTATGCTTATCCCCCACCATGGGAGGAAGTAAATATAATTCAAACACCAATTATTCTTGCACCGGAAGACCATCGGTTGGGATATTCAGGTTCGACAGGTGCTTCGAGGACTGTGTATTATATAGATATATTTACAGAACAAAAATGGTCTCGATTTGGAAACACCTGGTGGGATCTTCCAGATATAGGATATTATGCTTATTATAGTGGTGGCGTTGGATATTATGGTGAAAGAACCTATCCACACACACAAATAATAGAAGCAAAAAGTAGCCATATAGCATGGGACAGATATAATAGTGGTCTAGTGGCCGTTTTAGCAACAGGACCGATTCAAAATCAAAGTTGGTGAGATATAGCATTAAAATGCAAGGTATAGAGGATAAAATTTCCTCTATACCTTGTTAAACATTGTGAATAAACTTCTATTAGTTACTATCTGTTCATTATGTATGGTTCTATGCCAGGAAAGATGGACAGAACCGGAGATTATTGCATCGGATTCAGGAGGTATCAGTATCATGTCTGGTACGATAGAATCAATCACCGGTGAGATATATTTTATCTGGTGGTCCTGGTACATTAAGGAGGAAGCTCCTTATTTAGTACTCTATTATATACGCCAAGACAAATTGTCCGGGTGGACAGAACCGGTACAGTTAGCAAGTCAAACAGTAGTTCACAATATTGCAGATCCTTCTATAGTTATCAATAGTTCATCAAATACCTTTAGCGTTTTCAGAGGGATTAGTAAATCGAATGTACGTATAGAAAAATTCGTAATTCTAACTGAATATGATAAATACACAGGAGAAGAAATAGACCAAATAACTGTATTTCAGGTTGAGGATACAACCAGCAATGAAAATTTTTTAGTCTATGACCTAGTACAGAATTCGTCCGGTGATATATTCACAGTCACAGATTACCTGGTTTCATTTGAAGCGGAGAAAAATTCTCTGCTATTTCGGTCTTATATAAATGAAAATTGGTCTGAAGTACGGGAAATCCCCATTTGGGATAGTACCGGTTATGAATACGAGCCGTCAATATGTATTGATAAAAACGATAATCTACATCTCGTATTTGTTGGTCAATCACCAGAAAATTCTGACCCTATGGAGCCTTATAATTACTGGCGTGTTTATTATATCAATAGTCCTGACAATGGAGAAACATGGTCTGCTCCCGTTTATGTAAATCAGGCTTTAGGATGGCACGCAAGGATGCCTCAAATAGTTATCGATAGTAATAATATCAGGCATATTTTGTGGAACGAAGATACTAATGGGGATTTATGGCCAGATGCAATTTATTACAGTTATTCCGCTGATGGTATTCAATGGTCTTATCCGCGGGAATTATCTCACGAGGATGATGGTTCTTACCCTTTGTTAGCTGTTTATCACATGGTTATTGATACGAATGACACATTATATTTTCAAATTGTAAATCCACACAAAGTTAATCCGGATGGCAGGCTAACTAGACAGTACATATACGGTCGTGAAAATACATGGCATGTAATTGATATTCCTTTCCCGGAAAATCCCGATATAAGAGATACACAAGGAAGATTTATTATAGGTACAAACAAAATCCATTCAATTTGGATACAAATGCATTTAGGTGATTTACCTGATGTAGAAACATTTTTAAAACATCACTGGAAAACTTCGGATATTACCTCTACAAAACCTCCTTCATCTATCCCGGATAAATTTATTATGAGTATTTACCCAAATCCTTTTAATGCATCTACATCAATTCAATTTTCAATACCCAAAAGCTCCATGGTATCTTTAACAGTTTATGATATGCTCGGTAGGAAAGTGGATTCAATAATGCATCAAAACCTTGAAAGAGGAAATTACAATGTTCGATGGGATGGTAATAATTCTGTAAGTGGAATTTATTTTATTAAAATCGTTAGTGGGGATTTTATAAATACACAAAAAGTAGTATTATTAAAATAAGGAATCACTTATAGAAAATAGTATATTTCCGTTCATATAGTGAAGATACGAACCTAATATCATTCACTGTCTACTTCGATTATCTTTAATTCGTAATCATCTGTTAATCTGCACAATATTACATTGTCTACATAACCTCTATAGATATAGAAATGGGACAATGATCAGAACCCATGACATCATCATGAATATCCCCGTCAAGAACTTGTTCAGTAAATCCTTCATTTACAAAGAAATAGTCGATACGCCATCCCACATTTCTTGACCGAGCTCCGAATCGATAAGTCCACCACGAATATCGATCCGGTTCAGGATGAAATAATCTAAACGTATCCACCCATCCCTTTTCAACATACGTATCCAGACGTTCTCGCTCTATGGGCATGAATCCGCTATTCTTTACATTATCTTTTGGTCGTGCCAGATCAATTTCATGATGGGCTGTATTCCAATCGCCGGTTACAATCACATTCTGACCAGATTCCACCTGTTCATTGATAATGGGCAATAATTCATCATAAAAATTTAATTTGTAATCTAGTCGCTCTTGATCACGTTGTCCGTTAGGGAAATAAATATTATAAAGTAGAAAATTGGGATGTTCTGTTAATAAAACGCGGCCTTCCCGGTCAAATCGGTCTATTCCGATTCCTTCCTGAACATACAGGGGTTCTTCCTTGGAAAATGTTGCCACACCGCTATATCCTCGCCGTTCACCTGAATGCCAATAGGTATGATATCCGTGATCTTCCAACAGTTCTTTTGGGAGTTGCTCAACATGGGCTTTGGTTTCTTGAAGGCATAGAATATCCGGATCGGCTTCTTTCAGCCAATCTAGAAAACCTTTTTTTAATACGGCTCTAACGCCATTAACGTTCCAGGAAATCAATTTCATCAGGGTGGAAGGTTATAACATTGTTCCCACTATATGCAAAATGATTCCTAATTTGTCTTTACATTTAAAAAGGAAATTATTCTAACTGATTATGGAACTGGAAGAAATAAAACAACTCATATTAAATGGCATCCCCGATGCCCATGTAGAAGTAGTGGACGCTCGAGGCACCGGAGATCATTTTAATGCAATTGTGGTTAGTGAATCTTTTGAGGGAATTAGTTTGGTTAAACAGCATCAAATGGTTTATAAAACTTTAGAAGGTTATTTGACTAAAGAAATTCATGCTCTCCAATTAAAAACGTTGACAAGAGATCAATGGCAAACAGACCAGAGGTGAGAGACGAAACGAAAGACGAGAGACGAAATGAAACCTATCGGAATGTTATGAAAGATCCACTAGAAAATTATCCGATATATGTGAAATCGATGGAATTCTATGATAAAATGTGGGATGATACTGATATTTTACGTAAAGACCCAGGTGGAATTGAAATTATGAGACAACTCGTTCGATCTGCTGGTTCTGTTTGTGCAAATATCCAAGAAGGATACGGTAGAGGTTCAACAAAAGAATTCTTATATTTTTTAAGGGAAAGCAGAGGCTCCGCAAGAGGAACAAAAGGTTGGAATCGCCGTTCAAAAAGATTATTGAAACCAGAATTGCTAAAAGAAAGAATTTCTGAAATGGATGAAATGATTGCATTATTGGCATCTATGATTAATACGATGGAAAAAAAGCTAAAAAAGTAACTTTCGACTGTCGACTGTCACAAAAAGGTAAACAATGAACTTAAAAGATCAAATAATTAACGATATTAAACAAAATCCCATCATGTTATTTATGAAGGGAACCCCGGAAATGCCCATGTGTGGTTTTTCAAATGCTGTCGTGCAGGTGTTAAACCATTACGGAGTTGAATATCAATCGACGAATGTATTAACCGATCCGGAAATCAGAGTGAAATTATCTGAGTATTCCAATTGGCCGACCATACCACAATTATTTGTGAATGGTGAACTTATTGGCGGAGCTGACATCACAATAGAATTGCACGAAAAAGGAGATTTGCTGGATATTATAGACTCTGCGAATAGTTAAGTAAAGTTGAATTACAAGAACTTCTATACGCAGAATATTCTGCTTTAGCATCATTTATACAATCTCCGTAAGGACCGTCCGGTAAATCAGCTGAAATTATAGATGAAATTAAAATGGCTGTAAATAGCTTCTTCATTCTTCACCTCTTAGTATTGATGTAAAAATCATTATTTCATGGTCAATTGTTTCCTCAGTAGGGTCATAGAACAGGTGCATATTTTTTACAAATAATTGCGCATCCTTTTCCGAAGAAAATACCTTTTTTTTAAAACGAACATCTGTAAATAATTCTCTGAGTTTTGGATTCTGCACATGGGCAAAACCACGATAGAACTTGCCAAAGGTGTTAAGCATGGCAATTTTTTTACCTGACAGTCTTTCCAGGTTGGGTGAATCACCGGCAAACCAGAGATAGAGAGTTGTATTGGGTAATTTGCTTTTTCCTTTTTTTTCTTCAGTACGGAGAACTTCAATACCGGCAAAATTGTCTGCAGGTTTTACGGCAAAACAATAATCAACATAACCATCATCTCTTTCGTACTTAAAGCCATCAAATACGTGCCAGTTATTTTTTTTAGTAGACTCAATTATCCAATTATCTGTAACGTGATCAAACACATCAAATTCAATTACATATTCTCCGCTGGATATTAATTTATCAAATGCTTTGCGAGCGTCTTGCTTCTCTAAATAAATAATATTACCGGAATTTTCATCCAACCATTCAGCACCGGTAAATTGTTTTATCTTTAATTGAAATTCTTCTTCAAAACCAAATTGTTTCCGAAGCCCAGCTAAGTTTAAGTGTCCTGTTTCACTTTTTAATTCTGAGAGATTAGTTTCATCATTTGCTGTACATGAGAAAATCAGCAGGAACAGGAGAAAACTTGATAGGATTATTCCATGTTTATTTTTTTTCATAAAACCCCCATTTCTATTAATAGTTATGTGCAAGTTAAAAAAAAAAATAATAAGTTCTACAAGAATTGTATATATTTTTTAGTGAATAAGGCCTCCCCATAGTTGAAAAATCTTTTTCACTATATTAATAATCTTTTAAAATAATATTTTTAGCTTTTAACTTTGCGCCCCTATTTTAGATAGGGATTTGGCTCGTTCGTCTAGTGGTTAGGACTCCAGGTTTTCATCCTGGCAACAGGAGTTCGATTCTCCTACGGGCTACGGATTAAACCTCCTCAATCGAGGAGGTTTTTATTTTCACTCCGACCAAAGGAATTTATCATCGTTTCAATAAGCAATTTTGTTTGATAGTGTACAATGCAATTAGTCCATTGACCACTATTAAAACCGATAGCTTAAACCGCTATAGACATATATGGCAGAAAATTCACCATCCTTGCTAAGATCAATTGAACCATTTGTACTCAACTTTTTCATGATACGATAATTGATACCAAAAGAAACTGCGTGCCTTGTATAATCAGCCAATTGATTTCCAAATCCATACACATACAAGTCATAGTCAGCAAAAATGGATCCTTTATCGTTCAATGATTTTGAAGCGCTGACTCTATTTCGAAAACCGGTAATGAGCATATTCTTGATAAATGATGAAGAAAATGTTAAGTATAAATTATTTTTTAAGCGGGGTGCAGTGTAACCGACAGAAGTTACTTGAGACAAATCAGAACTATTTGCCTGGATCCGAAGGTTGTTATTTAGACGAAACGTCCCCCAGTTTTTGGACCGTACTTGAATAGAATTATACCAGCCGGATCTGAGTTCGTCCACAAATAAAGTATCCGGCAGTAGAGTACCTGATTGGCGGTAAAGCACTTGTTTCCTTGATGAGAGCCGGGAATTAAAGGTGAGCATATTCCCCAGGCGAAATCGAAATGATATCTGGGAAGAAATGGGTTCGATTGATGACCGGTTATAGACTGTGGAATCCCGGTACAAATCCACCGTTTCATACCAGCTTAATTCATAGTTTGAGCCCTCTCTTAAATTCATTCTAATATACATGAATTCACGATCAATTTTATTTTTTGCATATTGCCCGACTAAAGCTGCATTCAATTTGAATACACGCTTTCCCTTTTCCCACTCATTGGCGGAAAATGCGCTGATTTTTTTCACATCAGAATTGAATTTAGTCTCCAGAAATGTGGGCTGAAATCCGGCCATGGCGCCAACTCTATTTTTCCTATTTTTTCCAACGGATACCATGACACCATCAACAGCTCCAACGCCTGCCAATTCCGATACGTACAGCCGCCCTATTTGACCATAAAATTGGTTTGTTCTATCACCTAATTCTAATCTTAACTGATACAATCGGAATGTATTTTCAGTAAAATTATTGTGCCCATAAATCCAGAGCCTGTTTTTTATAGGAGATGTGATTCCCAGCCGCAGATTCAAATTCCCCAATAAACGTTCATTGTTTGATCCGCTATTATATTTATTCCAATTCCCTCGAAGAGATATTGATCCTCCATGATCAAAAATTGGTTTTTTCTTTTGTTTTTTTATTGGGGGTTCTTCTTTTTTTGAGGCCACCTCTTTTTCTATGGGCTCTTCAGGAACTTCGCTTTTTTGTTTTGGAATAAAAATGACCAAGTCTCCCAATTGAAAATTGCTGGAAGGAATGAGTGGATGGGTTACTGATGATTTTCTGCCGGTACTTTGAACGACCAATAAACCAATTTCATCATTCCGGCGCAGGACGTGCAACGTATCTCCAATGGCAAGACCATTTTCAGAACCCAAGTCACAGTAAACATTTTCAACTGTAATATAGGACACCGCTCCAGACGTTTGGTTATCCGAATTTCCTCCGGCAATTAAATATCCAAAAAATATCAGTAAGTTGATTTGTTTTTTAATCACCCTTCCCCCTTTTATGGCAGTCATAACAATCTTGACTGTTATAGACATATCCACTTACTTCTCCATTATGCTTATGATCCATTTTACTCTTATCATGTTCATGACATATACCGTTTAATCCGCATGAGAAATCAGTATAATCATCTGGGTAAATATGGCATTCTGCTTCACAGGAGCTCCATTTGCCCCGGTGCTCACCTGAATATATTGGGAATAATCGATCGTGATTACTCATGTCAGACGGTATCCAAGCTCGCGTATTATGACAAATGATACAATCTTCGTTATCAGAATGATCACTCAATTTCGCTTCC
Source organism: uncultured bacterium (assembly GCA_964491015.1). Classification (GTDB taxonomy): domain Bacteria; phylum Fidelibacterota; class Marinisomatia; order Marinisomatales; family TCS55; genus JADFRD01. The sequence goes on from CAZBEY010000028.1 coordinate 8,807, forward strand.
GTAAATACTTCAAAGTGGCAGGTTGAACATAAATAAGTCAAATGACTTTTTATTTCAATTAATGGTCGATAATGGCAATCACTACATTCAATTTGTCTGTGCATCCCCACTAAAGGAAATATTGTACCGTCATGGTCAAATTTATATTGAGTCAAATCCCATGAAGCAGTGCGATGGCATTGATTGCAGTTTTGTCCAAACGACGCTTGATGCACATCATAATGACAGGAAAAACATTCATCTGACAATTGTTTAAATTGATGCTTTTCAGCAACCGTTTCCCCGGAATGGCATTGAATACATTCAGCTGTGAGATGCTCTCCATCCAAAGGAAACAATGTATGATCGTGTTCAAAAACCATTTGAGATTTCAAGGGTCGCCAATTATTATTATTATGGCAATCGGAACATGGTATTCCTAATTCTTCCATTGGATTTTGGCTGGCCAACATGAACATCATTATTAATTTGTAGGATATCATTTCAATTTAATTCGGTAAAAATAGTTTTCGCCAAGAATCTTTTTCCGCTTTTTTAAACATTTGACCTCTGAAATCACCGCAATCATCTTCACTTCCATTTGGATGACACCGAATGCAATCCTCAGATATTACACCGGAATATGGATACGTTAAACCATTACACTTTTTGCAGTCTGAAGGACCATGTTCACAGTGTTCATTCAACATTTTTGTCACCGAATGACAATCCGAACCAAAACACGTAAATGTATCCGAACTGCCATCAGGATGGCATGAAAAACATGTTTCGGCTCTTTCATCTTGATGCCCATTCGGAGCAATCGGAAAAGAATGGTTAAAAGTTACATTATCCCAGTCTGTTGTAGACGTATGGCAATCTTCGCAGGTAATGGGGTAGCCCCATAAGCTATGATTTGGATCAGTGGTACTATTATAATCATCCAAATGACAAGTATAACAATCTGTTGTAATGCCATCATGAGAAAAAACAGCTCCCTCCCAGGTTGTAAATGATGTATGGCAGTCTTCACAAGTTGTTGAAAAATTCAAATCGATATGGTTCGGATCAGTTGTACTATTATAATCATCCAAATGGCAAGTATTGCAACCATTCGTTATTCCCGTATGGGCAAATGTAGCGCCGGCCCAGGTTGTGAAGGATGTATGACATTCTTCACAAGTTGTGGAAAAATTCAAATCAATATGATTTGGATCAGTTGTATTATTGTAATCATCCAAATGGCAAGTATTGCAGCCATTCGTTATTCCCGTGTGAGCAAATGTAGCCCCTACCCAGGTATTCGTTGATGTGTGGCAATTTTCACATGTGGTACCAAATCCAAGTGCTTCATCGTGGACAGGATTGGCTGTGCCATTATAATCCGGTAAATGACAGGTGGCGCATGCTAAGGATAACTGATGACTGAAAATAATGGGAACCCAGCCAAATTCATTATGGCATTCATCGCAATATTCCACTGGATACCCGTAATCAGTATGATTCGGATCGGTAGTACTTTCGTAAGAAGATAAATGGCAGCCGGAGCTTTCGCAACTGATTGAAATTCCATTATACACATTATTTACATGACACAGTTGACAGTCCACGGGAGCATGGAGTCCATGGAGTACAAAACCGGTTTGGGCATCTGAATGGATGAATGAATTGTCCTGCCAATCATCTGTGGAATGGCATTGCTCACAATCAGGGCTAATATTGTTATTGGCATGGGGTGGATCGGCGGATGTCTCATACTCTGGTGAATGACAATGAATACATGTTTCGCTGGTGAATGAAGTATGTGAAAATATAGACGACGGCCATAATGTTGTTGTATGACACATGTCACAATCGCCGGCTATATTATGCGATTCATGATCGTAGGTAGAAGTTGTATAATCCGTTTGGGCTAGTCCTGTTGGTGTATGACAACCGGCACAAGTCAAGGGTAAATCATAATTTCCTTCCACACCATGGCATTGTTCGCAATCAGTGGTAATATGACTTCCAGTTAGTGGAAATGCAGTTAAGTCATGATTGACTTCAGCCCCAAGCCACTCAATAGTTGTATGGCATATTTCACAATTTTGATTAAAGTTTTTCTCATTATGATTCGGTGCACCCTGGTATTGACCGGAACCTGTGGCTTCGTAATCCTGTTGATGGCAAGACCAGCAATCACTCGGAATTCCTTCAAACACACCTGAATGGCACCCTGAACATTCAGCTCCGAAGTGAGCGCCGGTCAGCGGCCACAATGTTTTAATATTGTGATCAAATGTTGATGGAGCCCATGAAGAACGATTTATTTCGTGGCACTCCTGACAATCTGTACTAATCCTCGCTTGGAAATGAGATGGATTTTCAGCGTTATCATACACGTCGATATGGCAGCTATAACAATCAGATGGAGTCACATCAAAACGGGTTAAACCATCATGACAGAAAGTACAATCCACAAAGCGATGGGCTCCCATAAGAGAAAAACGTGTTTCTTCATGATTAAATAATTGCTGTTCAACAATCCATGTATTCGAAGTGTGACAACCACCGCATTGATCTCCTAATTGGCTTTTATGAATATCCAAATGACATGTATTGCAGGATGCTGAAATATTGCTAAACCTATGTTTTTCGCTTAGTGTTGTCCCCCTATGACAATCAGAACAATTGGCGATCGTGTGGACACCTTTCAATTGGAATAGTGTTTTATTATGATCGAAGTTGCTTAGTTCCAGCTCATCCCATCCACCTGTTCCGTGGCAATCACTGCATTCATAACCGGGGACGGTTAATTCCTGACCATACAAACCCACGATAACGACCATAAATAAAATGGTTCTCATCTACCTGATTTCTTCGGTGAACGTATGGCAGTCGCTGCACTGGCGGGCAGTGGGTATATACCGGGTAAATAGTCCATTCGAGTCTTTTTCCGATTTGTGACAATCGCTGCACTTTACATATTGATGCCGGCCATCCAATGGAAACGAGGAGTTTTGATGATTAAAAATTTCATTAGTAAAAACATCTGTAATATGGCATTGATCACAGTTGTTATTATACTGCTTGACAAATTGGTTTCGGTGAATATCTTCATGACATACATTACACGAGTAATTTCCCCATGTAAACCGCGTTGTTGTAATACCCTTTTTCGGTTGAAACGGCTCATGGCATTTATTACAAGGCACGGCTAAATGGGAGCCATCCAAAGCCAATTGGGCTAATTGATGCATCGACGTCGTAAAAGCGGACGGAATAAAACCATTCACATTATGGCATGGTGTACAATCACCACCATCTTCCCTCCTCGTAAATTGACCATAATGTTTATCTTCATGGCAACGATCGCATTGATCGTATTTTGGCAATAATCCTGTTTCCGTTATCTGGTGGCATTCATTGCAATTCACCTTGGAATGTTTTCCCTTTAAGGGGTACTTGGTTTGATCGTGGTCAAATGGCATTAAATCTTTTTTCCAGTCTATTGTTGTATGACAAGATTCGCATGTTTCACCAAATGTTCCTTTATGAAAATCATCGTGACAACCGGTGCAGTTTTCGAACTTGAGACCTGTTAATTGCCAAACTTGTTTTGGGTGATCCTGTTGAGCGGGGTGGCATTTAATACAATCAACTTTTTTATGAGCGCCTGTTAATAGAAATTTTGCTCGGTTGTGATCAAAATCTTTGATAGCGAGTGTCCAATCTGATGTGCTATGACACGATGCACAATCATCAGATACTTGATCTTGGTGAATATTTTCATGACAGCTTTTACAAGTCTCTTCCAATCCGAGGAACGTTCTGCCTAATACATCATGTTGCGATCGATCACTTGCCCAATTAATGATGGAGTGTTCTTTTATATTTTCACTCGTATGGCATTGATTGCACTCCAGGTTTTGATGCTTGCCTGTTAGAATATACCCTGTTTCTTCATGGTCGAATTGTTTAATATCCTTTGGCCAATAGACTAATTCAAAATTTTTCCCATTATGATCGGAATGACACTCACCGCATTCGTCGGGTTTATCTCCATGAAAGCCTTTTTTTGCTTCAATTTTTTCCTTCAGGGGTGAATGGCAATCGACACAACCGGTAGATAATTCTTTTTTCCCTAGTTCATGACATTGGGTACAATTGGAATTTCCTTCAAGATGCGTGTGGTATTTTGAAAGCGGGCCAGGTGAAAATTGGGCGAAAACCAGTCCGCTGTTAACGAAAAACCAAAATAGGATGCTATAAGAGGCTTTTTTAGCCATAGCTTTCGTTTTTTATATCTTTCTTATCAATTCCCAATGTGTTTAAATCAAATAATACCGATTCTAAAAACCTGGGCGGTGGTGTCAAACCTTTTTCTTTTGCAGCCCGTTTTTCGTAAATAGAATTTCCGGGGCCACACACATAAATGGTTCTATTTGCGTCAGGTAAAATCTCTTTAATCATATCTAAATCGACTCGTCTGTTGTAACATTTAACCGGCAGCCCTGACTTTGGTTTTCTTGTAAATGCAAACACAATGTCCAGGTGATTGGGAAAATCTTTTTGCAATTGGAGCAATTCATTGCCAAAAATGGTGTCTGCCCATCGGCGGTTGCTATACAAAAGCTTATGTTTTACGTCGGGATAATTGCGCAGCGCATATTTAATAATACTGTAATTAGGTACAATGCCGCTACCCGCACAAACGTGAACAAGTGTTTCCTGAACCGGTTCTTTCAGGGTATAGGGACCTGTAAAGCCAGTAATGACCATTCTGGTTCCCCGGGGCGTCCTCTTGGCCAATATCGGAGAGAGTAACGGCGGGTACAACGTTCTTCCCGTCACATATCGCTCTTCTTTTATGGTAACTGCTAAATATTTCTCGTCCGGAGCGCTCGTCAGGGAATAGGCCCGTGGTTTTTCCTTTTTCCCCTTCTTGTCTTCTAAATATTTTGTCCAACGCTCCATCGCTTCAAATTGATGGGGGTCAATGGTTAAAAAATGCCCTGGTTTATAATCCAACAAATCATTACCCGTGAATAGAATTAATGTAGTTGTTTCATCAGTGTTGATGATCACATCGGCAACCATCACTTCTAACTGTTTTATTTTTTTCCGAGTATCATTCATGGTTCATCCTACGCTTTTGATTCTATTTTCTTTCCAAATTCTATACCAATTGAATTCAGTAAGGGAAAGGGTAATTCTCCACCGGCGAAAATAAATACATAATTGTTTTCGATAGCCAGCTCGGAGTCAGGAGTTTTCAATGCAATTGAGTCAGCTTCAATTTTAATAGGATTAGAACTGAATACTACATTCAATAATTTTTCTGAAATAGCCTTCTCAATTTGAGATTCATTCCGTGCCTTGAGCCTAAAGAAATTTTCCTTACGATAGGAAATGGTCACCTCATTTCCTTCCTGGTGTGCCAAGCCAATGGCTGCTTCAATGGCGCTATCTCCTCCACCAACAACCATTAATTTTTTATTCTTGTACGTTTCGGCATCGAGTAACTTATACATTACTTTACTCATATCTTCACCTGGGATACCCAATTTCCTCGGTGTCCCTCTTCTCCCCAATGCCAATATGACATTAGAAGCCGAAACAGGATCAGATGACGTTTTGACTGTAAAATTTCCTTTTTCGCCGGTAATACCCATTAATTTATAACCGGTTAATAAACGGATTTTGTACTCATCAATTAGTTTTTCCCATATATCTAATAAATCTTCCTTTTCATATTCTCCCTTTTTTAACGAACCATAGAGAGGTAAATCAACCGGTTGTACCAATACCAATTTTCTCCGGGGATACTGGAGAATTGTTCCGCCGGGCTTATCTTGGTCCAATACTAAATAATTCAACCCAAGTTCTTTTGCTCGAAGTGCAGCCGATAAACCGGCTGGGCCCGCTCCGATGATGACCACATCAAATTCAGCATTTGAATTTGCTGACTTAAATTCATGAATATGGTCTATAGCAGTGACACCGTGGCGAATAGCATTTTTAATCAACGCCAACCCGCTCAACTCTCCAATAATATATAGTCCGGATATATTGGATTCAAAATATTCTGACAATTGGGGAATATCTTCTCTCTGACTAATATCACCCAACCCGACTTCGATGGCACCCACCGGACAGTTTTCTGCACACTTCGCATGCCCCACACAATGGCTGCCATGAATGATTGTTGCTTTTCCTTCAATAAGCCCTAACACAACTCCTTCCGGACAGGAATCCACGCAAATACCACAGCCAATGCACAATGAGCGATTAATAATGGGGTGTTGCAGCAACGCTTTGTCTTGCCGTTTGGCCCGTGTTTCTTCCAGCCGTTTTTTTGTTTCAGCTTCCTTTTTCTTCATACTCCGGATATAAGGAATGAGAAAACTCAGTATTATGATTAAACCAACGCCCCAAATACTCCAACTGATCAATTGTTCAGAATTCATTAGAATTTCCAGGTATAGCCCAGTGACACAGCCACAGCAATATGAATGAACATAATCACAATCATAGTATAGGCGAATGGTTTATGAATCACATGCCAATAATGGAATAAACTTTGAGCAGCATGCCAAAATGCGATTTGACGATCCATTTTGACTATCCGTCTTAAGGAATGTTTAAACTGTTTCATTTCTTTTCGAGAGATTGAAGATGATTTGCTGATTTCCTTTTTAATTCTTTGCCATTTAAGCCAGCTGGTTATATCCATAAAAAATATGGTAAATATACCCAATAAACCTCTCTTCCGAATTTTATCAGCACCGGAAAGATGTCTGATTTTCTCCACGGTTCCTTCTGATAGACCAAATTCTTTTTTAAATTGATCCAAATTAATTCTTAACTGTTCCTTGAAATCATCCCGGGTTACTTCTTTCCCACTGACTCTGTGGGGTATTTTAATATAAATATACCTGCCTATAAACCCACTTAATGCAACAGCCACCATTGACCAGTAAGATATGGTAACAAGACCGCCGAATTTTATGGCAGTATGAAACGTTACAAGAATCGGTCCTGCGATGCCTAGAAAAATGTGATAATTCAGCCATACCGGTAATTTCCCCCATCCTCGAAAATACTTAATACGCTTTCGAAGGGAATATACAAACATGAGCAGCATCATGCTTCCACCAACAATACCTAAACCGTGCCCGTATGTACCACCTGGCTTCCATAATTTATGCAGCAGCTTAATATGGGGTCGTTCTGTAAGAGGAGATAAATAGTAAGGACCAATATTTATGATGACCCATGCGGATACAATTATTAAAAAGAATGTAAGTGTGCCCAGTATTAATTTATGTATTTTGTTCATGAAAGAATAAATATCCCTTTTTGTAAATAATAAATTACGAAAATTAATTCTAAAAATTTGTTAAATCTATTTCATGTTTCATTTGTTATTCGTTTTATAAATATTCTTAATTTCTACAATGGATACACCCTTACACCCAGCGCTGGTTCATTTTCCCATCGCTTTAATCTCTTCCGCATTTTTCTTTCAAGTATTGTACCTTTGGAAACTTCCACTAATTGGCCGAACGATGAGTATGTGGTTATTAGGGTTAGGCGCACTATTAAGTCTACCGGCCACAATATCCGGTCAGGAGGATGCCGTTTATGCGGGGCAATCCGGATTAGAAACAGTTGTTTTGGAAACAATTCAACACCATGAATTAATGGCAAATTTCACCACATGGGGGAGCTTGATTGTGGTAATAACTTGGGTTTATTTATTCTTGAATAATCCTCAAGATAAAAGCATAGATCGTTTGGCGCTTGCTTTTTTGGGCTTGTTGACAGGATTGGTTCTATTTACCGGCTACCTGGGAGGAGTCTTATCCTTTGGTTATGGCGTTGGAATGGCAGGATAATTTTTGGTAAATAATTTAATAAACAATACAAACTAATAGATCAATGACGGAACATGATGTCATTATTCTTGGTGCCGGTATTAATGGCTGCGGCATCGCCCGGGAACTTTCCCATCGGGGTAAAAAAGTTCTAATTCTCGATAAATCTTTTATTGGCAGCGGTACATCTTCAAAATCATCAAGACTGATCCATGGAGGGCTGCGATATCTGGAATCCTTTCAGTTTAGTCTGGTCAAGGAAGCTTTGTTAGACCGAAAAGAGTTAACGGAATTATATCCTGACCTCGTCCGGTACAGACCTTTCTACCTTCCGGTATACAAATCCAGTCCCCGAAGAGCGTGGATAATATGGGCAGGTTTAAAATTATATGACCTGTTATCCGATAAATACTCAGATCATCGATCCCATATAATCCCCAGAAAGGAGTTTTCAACCTATGCCCCCTGTTTAAAACAAGAGAATCTGAGCGCTGTATTTAAATATTACGATGCCAAAACCAATGATTTAAAATTGACGCAACGAGTGGCGGAAGAGGCAAAAGAATATGGATGCACAATTGTTGAAAACGTACCCATAAAAGAAATAAACCGCAATTCGTCCCATTATTTAATTTCCACAAACAACGGGCAGTTTCAAGCGCCGGTTGTTGTTAATGCTACCGGTCCTTGGATAGATGAAGTCAATAATCATTACCATTTACCGGCTAAATATCAAATCAGAAAAATCAGCGGAGTCCACATTGTGGTACATGGACTCGTGGCAAATGACTTTCTATTTATGCAGACGAAAGGAAAGAGGATTTTTTTCATCATTCCTGAACCGGAAGATAATCAAACATTAATTGGCACAACCGAGCGGGAAGAAAATATTTCTGCAGATGATGTCATTGTTAATCCGGAGGATGTAAAATATATTTTAAAGAATATAAATCAGTATTTAAATCCTGACCACACAATCCATGCGTCAGGTATTAAACATACATTTATTGGCATTAGACCATTAATCTCCCATAAAGAAAATCCAACGGATCTGTCGAGAGAATATAAACTTGATTTGCATCGCACAGATGGAACAAAGCTGCTCCACATATTTGGGGGGAAATTGACAACCTTTCTTTCCCTGGCAAGGCGGGCGGCTGATATGATTAACTAATTTTCTTTTAATATATTCACTAAAAACGCTTTGGCGTTTGTGGAAGAAAATAATCCATATCCATTTTTAATATTCGATTCCGGTAAAAGATATTGGTTTTGCCCCATAGGATCACCCCTGAAATAATTATAGTATGCATCATCGGTTGCTTCTAGAATGACCAGGTGTAATCCGTAATAATTAAAAAACAACCAACTCATAGGGATAGGAGGAGTTGAGGCTTGCCAGGTGAATGGGTTTATTCGGTACGGGTCCCCATTTTCGTCCCGTAAATAATCATTCTTCCATATTTGATAAACAAGTGATGTATCATAAATGAGATTAACAAAAGTGGAATCTCTCATCAGGTTTCGGTTATAATCAACATAAGTATCCACTGAATTCGTATAGACCCCATCACCGTTCAGATCATTGAATGGTTCTAATCCCCTTTGGGCTGCTTCAAGGGCTAAAGTTGTTACCTTGATCGCTGCATTTTGACGCCCTTCAAAATCGAGTAAAAAGAGAGGAAATGAAGCAAAACTTTCCGTGTAGCAGCCGCCATTTTTGTAGACAGCATTTGAGATTGAATTAAACTCAATAAGGCTGATCAATGTATCGGGCCGATTAAGAAAATTTATCCATTCAAATTCGAAATTTTCTGTATTGACGCTGGGGACCAATAATGCTTCTCCATCACAAATATAGGATTCCTTTACGGGACTATAAAAATCCATTCCATCGGGGATCGTCGTTTCAGCTCTCACATCGAATGACCCATAGACTGCATGCAAAATATATGTTTCTCCCGGGAGGAAAATAACAGAATCAGGTGTTAAATATCGGCCAATTCGACCCGGAACAGAATTGGCTGTATATTCGTTTCCCGTACTTTTTTCTTTGATGGTCACGACTGCATTTTCGATGTATAAATCATTCATATCAATTTGAGTTTCAATACCGGACGATAAAGATACATAACAAGTATCCCCTACACGTCCCATGGGGAGATTGGCACCCAGGTTACAAAAAACCACTAACTTATCCTCATAAGCAGCAACCTTGCTATCAAAGCTGCAAGAGATTGCTAATAGAGAGAATATGATTATTATGAAATGCCTCATTTTCCTTTAAAAATCGATGTTAATTCCAATAGATGGTATAATTGGGAAAACGGATATATCAGTACGGGTAATCCTTCCCTCATCTGATTCGTCTACATTCGGTTCTCCCGGGTCCGGATACCCGTTGCCATTGGTATCATGTTTATCTTTTTCCCAGTCATTATCATCATCAAGTCCGTTATATATATTGCCCACGTTGTAAAAATAACGAAAAATATTATCTCTGTTATAACTATTGATTACTTGCAGATATAAATCACACTTTATTTTTTTTATTTTGAAATGTCTAACTGCACCTAAGTCCAGGCGGTGATATTCAGGATACCGTCCGGAGTTTCTTGATCCCGGAATGGTACCGAAGCTTCCCACTGCATTATTAATTGTATAATCCAGATTTTCAATATAATATCCTAAAATGGGTGTAAAGGCCTGTCCGGACTGATATGACCATTGCCAGTTCAATTCCCACTTTTTATTGAAGTTGTAACTGCCGATAATTGTGAAGGCATGGCGGCGGTCCCAATTCGTAAAATATTCTTTATCATCCATCAATTTTCTGGATATGGAATAAGTGTAGGATATCCAACCATTTAATTTCCCAACTAATTTTTGTGCAAAAACTTCAAATCCATAGGCATAGCCATCAGCGACGTCAAACATATCTGTTAGTTTTTCATCGGATATAATCTCGTCCCCCGATGCTCTTGTATCAACAAATGTGAGCATATTTTTTAAATCTTTATAGTATGTCTCAATCTGGACCTTATATTTATCACCGAAATATTCTTCATATCCTACCACCGCCTGGTTGGATTCTCCAGGATCAACTGATTCATCTATTGCCATCCAAAAATCAAGCAGAGTCGGATTATAATCGTCCTGCACTGTCATAATAAACTGATGATAATTCCCCAAAGCAAAATTGATATAACGGTCCTCGGTTAGCAGGTATTTTAATCCCAATCGTAAATCAGGAAATAACTTATCAGGATGGGCATTATACCCATTCATTCTAAACCCCGGTTCAACCACCAATCGATTTTGAGGTATCCATTTCAGTTTAACATAAGCAGCTGATTCTACAGGTGATTTTTTAATGACAAAAACAGAAGAATCTGCAAAACCGTTGTCATAATTAAATCCCAATTGTTTCCAATGTCCGCCAAATTTCCAGGTCATTTTGTCATTTTGGAAATAGGTCAGGTTTCCTGAAGCGGTCAGGTCATGAATGGTATTATCCTGGACAATCCCCGATTCACCTCCGAGATTGAAATAAGTAAAAAATCGACTGCTGGCTAATAAGAAATTTCCAACGAGCAGATCATTGAATATTCTCCTGTACGAACTACTGACTGTTTCATTTCCCCAATAGGTTTCCATGCCCAAATCATCAAACGAAAAAACATCTTTCCCATTATAAAAACTGACACTGATTCTGTCTTTTACACTCACATCTGTAAACACATGTCCTTGAAGATCATAAAAATAATAGGGTGGAACATCTAAATCTGTCTGTTTCAGAACTTTGTCAAAATAGGTTCTCCTCCCGGACACCAGCCATGCCCCTTTTGGGATGGGTCCTTCCAGGGTGGTTTGGGCCGATAAAATAGAAATATTCATTTTTGCATCAAATTCTTTGCTGTTGCCTTCCCGGCTTGTCACATTCAAAACAGCAGATAATCGGCCCCCATATTCTGCATTATAACCGCCTTTGATGAGTTCTGCGTCCTTGACTGCATCCACAATAAAATTGGAAAATACACCTCCGAGATGTGATGGGTTATAAACGGTTATTCCATCTAAAAGAATCAGGTTTTGATCTGTGTTCCCACCGCGAATAATCAGTCCTGTGCTAAATTCGGATGGAGTTAAAACACCCGGCAAAGCCTGAATTGTTCTAAAAATATCCGGTTCCAAAATGGAAGGCAATGCTTTAATCTGACGGGTAGTTAAGTTGACTTTTCCAGGTTGAATATTGAATTGACGTACAATTTTTTCTGCGGATACATCCACTTCAGCCAATTCGAGTACTTCCGGCTGTAAACTTATATTGATCCGCTGAACAGATTTATCAGTAAACTTGATCGTTTCCTTGTACTGAACATATCCCAAAAAGGAAACGATTAAGGTGAGTGAATCTTTCTGGATATTGTCAATGATGTAATATCCATTCCGGTCGGTGGCCATTCCTCTCCCTGTTTCACTAAAAAAAACATTCGCACCAATGAGTGTTTCACCTGTTTTGGCATCGGTTACAATACCACTTAACCGGGAAGTTTTGGCGGAAGCGAATGTCAGGAAAGAGAAAAGAAGGAGTGAAAGCTTAAGGGCCCTTATAAAAGATGCGTAAAATTTCCTCTGCATGATTAATTACATTTACCTGATTATATATTTTTAGTAGAATTCCATCTTCATCAATTAAATATGTCTTTCTACTGGGGAAAAACATTCCATCTGCGCCATACGCTTTTGATACCGATTTGTTTCCGTCGGTCAACAGGTGGAAAGGAATATTGTGTTTTTGTTTAAATTTTATATGACTTTCTTTACTGTCATAACTGATGCCAAAAACCATAATATTATTTTTTTCAAACTGGTCAAAGGAATCTCTGATTCCACAGGCTTCTTTTGTGCAACCGGGTGTATCATCTTTCGGGTAAAAATACACAACCACTTTTTGTCCTAAATACTGGGAGAGTGTATGCATCTGTCCCAGCTCGTCCGGTAGTGTAAAATCCGGTGCTTTGTCGCCGACGTTTAAAGGCGTGGAGTTACTCCAGAGGAATCCCATCATGAGTATGCTTATCGTTAGAAACTTTAACATCATATTATTCTCTATGAAAGTTAATCATAGATTGGTTTATTTCATTCATTTAAATAATCCACGTTTGTTTCAATGAAAGGAATCGGCTTTATCCCAAAATCTTTCAATTCCTTTGCAGAACAAATGTTTCCCTTTAGGAGCATATTTAATTGATCGATTGTTACAGGAGATCAAGAGAATCAACGACCCAAAATAGATGCCAATACTTTTATTGGAAAAACAGGAACAGGAATCGTCCACTTTTTTTGCCATATTGATATTCGAAACTTAATTAGATATAAAGTCAGTGTTTAGTTCAAAATGTTCGAGTTCAAGGTTTGCGAAGCCAAAAAATGCTGAGTTTATTATTGTAAATGAGCATTTATTTGGCTAGCGTAATCCAGAATTTTCGGGAACATTTTGGACAAACACTAATCAAATGTTTCAATTACCGCACTATCCAACGCAGTTTGTACCAGTTCCTTTACATTTAATTTTTCTTCTTCTACAAGAACATCTTTCAGTTTTGCTTTTGTGGCAGGATGCTTTGGTGTAAATAATGAGCAACAATCCTGGTCCGGTAGAATGGATATGTTATATGTATTTATTTCTCTAGCTTTGTTTATAATCTCCAGTTTGTCGAATCCGATCAATGGACGAAGAAGCGGCATTTGGATTGCATCTTCAATCACAGCCATATTTTCTAAAGTCTGGGATGCAACCTGTCCCAGGGAGTCGCCGGTAATCAACGCACTTGCATTTACTTTGCGAGCAATGGCTTCTGCGATACGAACCATAAACCTTCTGTACAAAATGACTCGATACCTGGCTTCGGTTTCAGTCATGATCACTTTTTGGATGGGTGCTAGTTCTACTAAATACAATTTTATCCTCTGCTGAAAAGATTGTAATATTTCAACCATTTCTTTTACTTTCTCAATAGATGCCTCGTTTGTATAGGGGACTGAATGGAAATGGACGAAAGTAACTGATGCACCACGTTTCATTGCATAGTAAGAAGAGACAGGAGAATCAATTCCTCCCGACAATAGGGACACCACTTTACCGCTGACGCCAACAGGTAATCCACCCTGCCCTTTTATTTTTTCCGTGTAGATAAATGCTTTGCCATCAACGATATCGATAAAACAAGTTTTGTCCGGTTTTCCCAGATTAACCGTCTTACCCGTTGCTTCCAGGATGGCACCGCCAATTTCTTCATTCATTTTTTGGGAACCCATAGGAAAATTTTTATCCGTTCGTCTTGAAGTGACCCGAAATGAATGGTAATCTCCTGTACTCATCGTTACCACAGCCAGGCGAGTGATCGTTTCCATATCCTGATCCGTTTGAATGGCAGGAGAGAAATGGACAAGCCCGCAAACATTTTTTAAACAATTGGAGATGGATGGAATCTCTTGCTGCCCTTGTTCATTTAGTCGAATAATAATTCGACCATATAAACGGGAAATGGTTGAAAAAGAATTGGGGACAAATTGATCCAATGATTCCCGGAGATTATTCTGAAGCTTTTTCTCAAAATAACCGCGGTTTTTTCCCTTGAGACCAATTTCGCCGTAATGGCATAGTATTACATCCGGTTTCATAGTTGAAATTTACAAAGTCAAGCGAGTGAATAAATAAAATCATCAATATTTTTTAGATTGATCATTCCTTTTTATTTCTATTATACCAACTGTCTTTTGGGATTTTATAACCCAATCACCTTGAGAAGGTGGGATATAGAAATGGGTGATTTACTAAAATATTTTTTCCCGCCTTCTCAAGGTGGTTGAATGACAAAGAATTATTGCCGGTTTCATAGTTGAAAGTTGCAAAATGAGATTAAATATAAATTAACTTGGTACTCTAAGTTTTCGGTTCATTTCTCCCAAGAAAATCATCCATGGAATTATTAATTCCTAGAAAGTCCAGAATGGTATCTTGTAATGAAACTGGAAGTAATCGTAAGGGAAAAATTGTATAAACAAAGGGGGGCATAATTAATCGATGTTTACCTTTGGCAATTGCTTTAACAATTCGCTTAAC
>CAZBEY010000029.1:0-23226 GCA_964491015.1 uncultured bacterium
ACGGCAACCCAATTTAATTTGAGCATCAGCGAGCCGAATGAAAACGGAGTGCGGTCCATTAAATTGATCGTCCCCGTTAAAGAAATTGATACCGGTATTGGAATGCGGAATACTCACATGAGAACGAGTATGTTCGATATGAAAAAAAACCCGGATATTATTTTTACTGCAAAGACCACTGCATCCTTGACTGCCGGTGAAGTCATCCTAAATGGAGCATTAACCATTAATGGTGTAACAAATAACCATGAACTGCATATTACCGTCAGTGAAAATGCCGGCGATTTAGTAGCCATTGGAAAAACAACTATCTCCCTTGAAAACTATGATTTACCCCTTTTGGGCATGGGTCCTATGAAACTCCTGGATCAGGTTGATATGGCTTTTAATATTGTTCTACCGAATAAATAAAGTGAATTTGATTCCTTACCTCAAAAGGTTTTCCGTATTGGGAACGATGGTTTTCATTTTGGCAGGAAATAATATTTATAATCAGGATTTTCCGGATTCCGTATTGACTTCGGATAATGATAATATTTCCTGGAACGACGTTATTAACCCGGAGTGGGTTCTGCTATATTTTTACCGGGGAAATTGGTGAGGCCATTGTAATCGACAGGTTGCCGGTATTGTCTCTCACTACAATCAATTTTTAGCTATGAATCTGAATTTAGTTGCCATAAGCGCCGAATCACCCGCTGAAAGTAATGTGATGAAGAAACGCAAAAATGCCTCCTTCATGTTTATTGCTGATCCATCACTAAAGCTAATAGACGCATATCATTTTCGAAATAAAAACATTTCTCAACCGGGATTTGTTTTGCTCCATCAGGGAGAGGTGGTATGGGAGCAGCGTGAAATGAAATTCCACCGACAAAATACAACCACTATTATAGAACATATTCAAGAAGCCCAAATGAGTGTTATATTAAAAGCATTAAAGAAAAAAGAGACCCGCCAATGATTCATAAACAACATGACTTCGGCCCCATTGCTATCTATCGATCAAAGTACCTTATTGTAACCGTATTTGGATTGCTGGTAGGGTTCGGATTTTTCCTGGCGGCAATCCACTCATGGTTCTATTTGGGATTAAAATCCAGCCATTATCCGGTTAACCAAATACTGAACCTGGGATTCCGGATGAGTATTGCCATACCACTGGGAGCTTATTTAATGTCCCGGTTGCTGGATTTGGGAAGATTGGTTCGCCGAGAAATCACCTTTTCTGCTTTTCTGCGCATTCCGGGCTTCGCATTATGGGGTGGATTATTCAGCGGAATGATAACCATCTTGATTACAACGCACCAATTTGACTGGGATCCCCTGTTTATTTTCGATGCAGCTGCTTTTGGACTGCCTCTGGCTCAGATGTTTGGCCGGGTAGGTTGTTTGAATTACGGGTGCTGCCATGGTCGTCCTCATAACGGCCGCTGGTCTATTCAATATCAGAATCATGAATCTAAAGTGGTTCGAACTTATTCCCATTTGCGCGGTGTGAGTCTTTATCCTACCCAGGTATATTCCGGATTAGCCAATTTAGGTATTTATTTAACCATCATGAGCTTGGTATTTATCTTTCCTGCAGCCGAAACAGGACTAATAACCAGCGTTTATTTAATCCTATATGGCCTTAAACGATACATCATTGAATTTTTTCGAGGTGAATTCCCAAGAACTAATTTGTGGGGGATAAGTATTTGGCAATGGTTCAGTCTGGGCTTTATCGCCAGTGGTATTGTGTTGGGTTTATCGCTGATGAATCCGTTTTTTGGCTCCCATACACATACCTTTTATTTAACAGATGGTTTCAGCATGGTTAAATTACTGACACCCATGACTTTATTAGCGACTACGATCATTACTATTATCTATTCCCTCCAGGGGAAAAGAATTGGTAATTGGTAAATATGAAAGCTGAATACCCTGTAGCCATCATTGGAGCCGGTCCTTACGGACTTTCCCTTGCAAACCATTTGGCATATAATAATACGCAATTTATTATTCTCGGTAAATCCATGGATCTATGGCGTAATCATACATTTAACTCAATGAATCTTCGATCGGATTATGCCGCATCTGAAATTTCTCATCCCACGGGTCAATTTCGATTTGATCGATTTTGCCGGGATGAAGCCATTTCATTGGATGATATTTCCGGTCAATTACCTGTCAATATCTACCGGGCTTATATTGACTGGTGTCAAAACCAATTCCCTTTTGAGGTAGACGAGGAACTGGTAACGAATATTCATCAGTCTTCAAATACATTTATCATTAAAACCGACCAGAATAAAACGTTCAGTGCTGAAAAAGTCGTTATTGCTACCGGGATTGCACACCATCTTCATATACCGGATGAGTTCGAAGACCACTCAGGTATCATTCACAGCTACCATACACAAAAAATTGAGACCATCCGTCATCAAAAAGTTCTTGTAGTCGGTGCCGGCCAATCCGCCGCAGAAAGTATTTCTGTATTAAACCACAACCAAAATTCAGTTGAGTGGTACACCAGACAGGATCCCATCTTTTTTTCCGAACCGTTGAATATTCCCAAATGGTTTTTTAACCAGGTGATTCGGCTTCCCCGCCTCATCCGTGCCTTAAATCCAACCATCATTCAAAAAGCATTTTCTCTTTTTTCCGCAACCACTATTACACCGAACTTTAGGGATCTGCTGGATAAAACGTACCGTCACAGCCAACAACCTCGTCTATCACAGTTTGACAAGGTAATTATGGCCACAGGATATCGATATCATTTATCAGAAATTCCATTTATAAACCGTTCTTTAAAAAACAGAATACACCAAAGTAAAAATTTTCCAATAGTTTCATACCGCTTCGAATCCAGTGTACCGGGACTGTATTTTCTCGGAGCCATAACGGAGCCATTTTTCGGCCCGCCAATGAAATTCATGATCGGCGCCCACTATAGTTCTACTGTACTGGCACAGGTCTTGAATTAACCATTTGGTGTGGGTATAAAAAGTAAGACTTTACCAGTCATCATTGAATCAGCACCTGCTTTAGCAAAATACCTTGGAGTGGGAGAAGTGACTTTGGTGCGAGATGATCTCCTGGAAAGTGTCGGTGGTAAAAAATACCGAAGTTTATTGCATGTGACGAAAGAAATACCCGCCGGAAAACCTATTCATGTTTTCTCTTATCAGGGCTCCCATACTGCATTTACATTATCGGCTCTTCTACCCAATCATACCATTATCCTTTATGGAAAATCATATCCCGGCGGCGCGTATAGGGATTTTATGACGCGATTATTATCCCGGCAATCAAATGTGATCCAATACACCGGATCATTGTGGGCAATGATGGCGAAATACTTGGTAGCGAAACTACAAAACCGAGATGACCGGTTTATGAATTTGGGAGGAGCCTTGGGAAAAGATCAGGCATATATCACTGCCGCTAAAGAAGTTTTTAAGGAGCTGGGAAACTCAGCATACCATATCGTGCCGGTGGCCAGTGGCGATTTACTCAATGCACTAAGGACAACTTTTCACCGGGTAACCGGAATTTTAACTCAACCTTGGTATCTTCGGATTATCCAGCGGTTGAGATTAAAATCTACCAAAGGAATCGTCAGCCGGTCTTATTCTGAAAGGGAAAAATTGGTTTATGATATCTATCATCGAACGGGATTTGCCTTTGATCCTGTCTTCATGGGATCTACCCTTGATTATTGTAGAAGAAAAGGAACCAACGGCGACCATATTTGTCTTTGGGTAACCTGTCCTAATTTGGCAACTGATTTCATTCTGAGTCTGGACTCCTCGGATCATTAATCAAGATTGCTTTATGGATCAAAAAGGTTTCTTCCAATGAATTGGCGGGGATATCCGGTGATTGTATAGCGGTATTGAAAAATATGCTTCATCACAATATCCATTACCGGTAATTAAGCCTGCCACCAACCAAAAGGCAGAGAAAGTAATGCTCATTATTTTAAGTGACTGTTAATGGCAAGAAATTTTGACCTTATTGTAAAAATTCAGGTTAGAGTAAACTGAAATTGGCGTGAACAATTCCTTCAGTAGGTTAAAAGGAATAATCCAGATTGGCTCGTGCTATAAAGGATTGATTTGTTTCATCGCCAACAAATTTTGATCTGAATTCTCCGTGGGCATTAAAACTCAGTCGTTCAATAATGTTTATTTTGAACCCAAGGCTCACTCCAATCCATGATACTTCTGAGAGACCGGACCCTTTTGCAAAATTTGTCCCTGCTTGGAGAGTATATTTACCATCGTTTAAAATATACTCACCGTCCATGTTTCCTGATTGAAAGTCTTGCCTAACTTCTTCATTGGGTCCAATGCTGAATTCGCTGGAGTTGGTTGAAAAGGACACTGTTGTTTTCAACGGAATATTGTAGTTAGTTGTTAAAGAAAGGTTTATGACATTTGAAATGAGACCCGGATCAACATATTGAGGATCATCAATAATGCGATCAGCAGCATTGTCTTTTTTATCTAATAACATGACAGTACCATTAATGGTATGGGACCAGACCATGTCGAAACGATGATTCAAATTAACCATGATATGGTTGGAGCGCGTGTTTTTTCGATTATCGGTGAAGGTAGAATCAGATAATCGGATAATTTCGTTTAAACCGTTATCCCGGTCAATGGTTTTGAATGATAGGTTGGCATTGGGTAAACCATGTCCGGGTAAAATATTTAGCCCCAAATTAAATGTGTTTTGAGACTCAATATTATCCATGTTAGTCATAATATCATCATCTTGATGTTTATAACCAACGTTAACCATCAAACGGTTCTGAAAAAGTTTTAATTTATCTGATATGGACAATTCTCTTTTATTATTTTCCAGATATGGATTTCCAAAAGACATGAACTCGGGACCAACTTGCGAATATTCTACGCTCAAATAATTTCCAAAATAGTTCAACAGCATCCTCCCGCGATAGGCCAATGACGGCATGGACATGATGGCGTCTCCGATAGAAACAGTTACACTGTCACCAAATGCGTTCGGGTCAATGGGCGATAGGGGAACTATATTTTCATTAATAATAAAAATGTTCGGTATATCAATTGGGTCGAATGGGATCTTTCCCAAATCAAATGAGGAAAGTTTTCCATCAACTTTGTCATCAACCAGTGTATCCATTTCTGCTTTCGACATGGCGCCTCCCCAGATATTGTTATTTGTGAGGCTGAATGCAATTTCACCTTCAAGGACCATTCGTTTACTATTGCTGGCAATTTTCAGATCCGTTCCAATCACTAAATTATCTTTAGGGTTCGGTCCTTTCCAATCTTCTCCCGATTCGATGTATGGGTTCCTCAATTCGTCAATGGTATATACATTCCCTGAATCCAATCCTGACAGTGTTCCATCAGATTCACCATAAGTAATTGTTGCATTGTCTACCTTAAGATTGACACTCAATGTATCATCCCGTGCTTTTAGAAATTGAATTCCCCATTGGAAATTTTCACCGCGTCCTAAGGCTAACCGTCCCGCGAGAACATCCTGCTTAAAAGTGTATCCTTGTCTAGCCAGAGCCAGAAATTTGTTACCGTCTTCATCGTCTTTTACGGTGTAGCTATACGAATTTTCCAAAGCCCCCTGAACGCTCCGGTTAATTTCTCCTTTAACAACCTGGAGATTAAACCATCCCCATGTTAAACCGGCATCTAGTCCCCGAATACGTTTTCCCGTCATGGTAAAATGGGAGAGCTGGGGGTTCGCATCCCCCAAATTCAAAGCTAATACGTCTCCAAGATTAATTTTTAACCCATATACATTTCGAGGCTGATATAAACTATTTTCCTGGTTCGTTAATTTTATATTCGTGTCGAATTTTAATAGTTCGTAGGCTGTTCCTTTAAAATCAAAGAAAATCTGGCTGACACTTAAACTTTCTTTATCAATCTGGTCAATGCTGGTATTTGTCCTCACCTTTCCGGAGTATTTCAATGGTTCCACTTCCTGTATTGTTTCACTAATGACACTAAACCCCCAACTGATTGGATTCCCATCACCTGCATCCAGTTCGATCTTATGTTCCCCGAGGTCGATAGAGGAGATATAATAGCTGATCATATCATTATCTACAAAAGCAGATGATGTTATATTTTTATCATCCAAAACCAGCTGAATACTTTCTGGGTTAATATCGGTCATATTATAGAATGATGCTGCAATCAAAATATTCTCATCCGTGACCTCTTCATCCGGCTCAGGGCTGATAATTAGCACAGAGGACTGGGACCATAATGTTGAAAAAAGAATCAATATTATTTTAAGATATTTCATAAGTCTTCACTAATTAATTTGAATAATTATTTGTTTAGTATTTCCATTTTCATCTTGAATCTCAAATCGAAGTTCCTGGGGACCTTCTTGAATGGTTTCCTCTTCCTGGAAGCCCTCTAAGTCATTTTCAGTTGTTTCAGAAACATTTAAAGTACCGTCAGGGTTGGATGTCGCTGTTTCGCCTTTTTTAACATGAGTTGTCTCACCGGTGATGGAATTGGTGACTTCTATGAGTCCTTCAATGAGGACAAATGAGTCACCCTTTGACGGATCAGAAGATATCAATAGGTCTGTTCCTTTTACGGATGCAACGGAAGTGGGTGTCGAAATTCGAAATTCATTCCCTTTCTGCTGGGCAACTTTTGCAGATAATTTGCCATAGGATATATCAATTTCTTTATCAATTCCTGAAGCACCGCGGGAACCCCGGATCGTTAACTCGGAGTTTTCCATTACTTTTACAAGTGTCTTGTCATCGAGGTACATTATAGCGGTAAATGAATTATTTCCCGTGATAATTCTATCATCATTGTTAAGGGGTTTCCCCGGATTTAAATAAGTTTCGGCGTTTGTCTCTGAAGAAAATAATTTGACTTCGCCAGCCATTTTTACCGCAATGCCCACTTTTGAGGATCCAAATAGAATTTGAAGAAATATTAACCCATAAATAAATAATAATCTCATTGTGAAACCTCCACGGATAAAATTTCGATAGGACGATAGCTCTCGTTCCCCAGAGAATCAACCACTGCGATTCCATTTGTAATAAGAGATTGAATAAGAGCAAGATCAACCGTTTCATTATTTAAAGTGATTTTATCCGTTAATGTAAAGCATTCTGCTTCTCCGTCATCTCCAAAAATTCCATTAAATAAATTTTCCCCAATCAGTGAGATCAAAGCCATATTGGTTGGAGTCAAATTATCTGAAGATTCGCTGGCGCATTCTCCACCTGCAATTTTAAAAGCTAAAATATCACTTAGTAATTCTTCATTCCCTATTGTAGTTGGTAATACCTTTTTAATTTGCCATACATATATTTTCCCTGGTTCGAGATCACCGGCATTGACCGCCGGGTATTGGTAGGATAATGCATCAAATCCTACGGATTCATAACCGGAGCCTTGATCAAGGGGAAGTCTTGTGGTTGCCTCGATGGCTTGTTCTACTGAACTGAATTCATTTGGATTAAACTCAGCGAGCCGAATAAAATACTCACAACCTCCCGGTATATTACAGAGATCAGATTCCCACTGAAAAACAGGAAACGAAGTATAGACTTCATTGGCTTCAATATCCGATAAAGCTCCCCCTGGAGATATTAATTGCAAGGTGGAAGTATTATTAATATTCAGAACATTTTCCCGTTCAATTACTTGACCAGATTCTGTTGTTGCTAGGACTCGAAACGTATAAATACCGTTAGGGAGGCGACCGGTTTGAGCGATAACGCTAAACATTTGATGAGCCTTTGCTAACTCAATTTTTTCATCAATTGTAAATCGAAGGGATACAGGGTTTGCATTTGTATCAAAAATTTGAGCCGTGGATAAATTAATATCCATGTTGGAAAGATTAATAGGAGCTGTTAAAACAAGCGGATCGGTTGTTTTAATCTTAACCAAAGTTTCATTATGAACACCAAGGGCATCTGAATCAATGATTATTTCGTATTCCAAATCAACCAATACGGTACCAGGGGCGCTACTGGTACGCTGTAATTCAGCCAGGAAAATGGGTACGTTTGATTCACCCGTATTAATATCCACTACACTGAGGTAATAGGATACATAAGGAGTAAACTCTACATCGAAATCAATTTGAGCGCTCAATGTGTAAAAACTAACGAGAATGATATAAAAACTTTTTTTCATTTATTCTTCCTATTCATATCGGTTTGATTTGCTTTAACCAACTATAAAATATAATATTAATTATACTTGTGTAAAAATATAAATATCGTTAAAATATAGATAGATATGAATAATATGAAAATCATGAATACTATTATTTTAATGATTGCTGCAATACAAAATGCATAAAAAATACTTTACAACTGGTGAGATCGCCAGATATTGTGAGGTCGATATCAATACGGTAAAAAACTGGATCAAAGCGAATGATCTTGAAGGTTTTAAAACACCGTCAGGTCATTTCAGAGTCGCCAGGAAAGCATTTATTGACTTTATAAAAAAACAAGGATTTACGTTTGACCCAAACTATTTTGGAGGTAATTCCGGAGACCTTGATATTCTATTAGTTGATGATGATCAAACTCATTTAGATCAAATGATGCGACACCTCATTGAATTTTATCCGGATAAAAAAATTCTTTCCGCAAAAAATGGATTTACCGGGTATTCTATTATGTACGAAAAAAAGCCGCGGTTAGTCCTTTTGGATTTGGTTAATCCCATTATTGAGGGTGTTGAATTCATTAAAGTAATGAGATCAAATAAAAAATTGGACAAGATCAAGCTTATTGTTTTTGCAGATCATCTGGAAGAAACTGTCTATCAGGAATTAAAAAAGGTTCAGATAGATGTATTCCTTGAAAAACCCATTAAAGAAATTGAAATAAAAGAAGCATGTGATTTGTTATTGAATACGAATACAGTAGGGGAAACGAGTACCGAATGATAAAGTCGATGTATTATAATGATAAATCAAAAATCGATCCTTTTAATCAAGTCCATGGTTTTAGACAAAAGACTCAGCGTATAATATTTGGAAATAAAACAGTTTCGTCTTATCGTAACAGAGGTATTATCAGGACAATTATGAGATTAAGCATAACCGATTTCGTAAAAACGCGGATTGACTACACTAAGAGAATGATCAAACAAACCAAAATATCCATATAGAAGTTTTGCATAAGTCAACAATGGAATATTATGAATTAATCGGCTTAAATAAAGAGCCCTTTTCAATGGCGCCAGAGCCGGAGTTTTACTATCAGTCAAAAAGCCACGGAGAATGTCTTGATCGGTTGGAAATTTCCTTACGTCTTAATCGTGGATTAAATGTGGTTATTGGGGGGATTGGAACCGGAAAAACAATGCTGTCGAGATTATTGTTAGGACGGTTCGTTGAATTCGGAGAAAGTTACAAATTTCATCTCATTCTTGACCCGACGTGGGACTCCAGCAGTGAATTCTTAAGTTATTTATCGAAAATGTTTGGTTTAGAGGGAAATCTTTCTAATCATAGTGATATGATGGATCAAATAGAACATTACCTGATTGATTCATCCGTTCATTCAAAACGAAACAATGTTTTGATCATTGATGAAGGACAAAAAATGGGATCCAATCAACTTGAGATAATTCGAATGTTATTAAATTTTGAAACGAACGACTCCAAGTTGATTCAAGTAATCATTTTTGCACAGCATGAAATAAAAGAATTATTGGATAAACATGAGAATTTTAAAGACCGGATTGCGTTTGGATATGAAATAAAGCCATTGGATTTAGAAGATACTATTGGGTTTATCAATCATCGTGTCGAAGTTGCCGGACTTTTAAAAGGTGAAGAAATATTTAACGACAAAGCAATTGCGGTTATTCATGAAGAAACAAAAGGGTTTCCAAGAAAAATTGTTAGAATTTGCCATCAGCTTATTATTGAGATGATACTGAATAAAAGAGAAAAAATTACAAGTGATGATGTATTTGAATACAAGAAATCATCGAGTCCATTTAATGTCTGAACATAAAGAAAAAGAGAAAAAATTAGCAACAAATCGCCTTCTGGATATTCTTCGTTCTCAGGAAACCCGAAAAGATGATTCTGAGAAGAATATAAAAATAGATCCAGATACCGTCATTGATGAAGAAGCAGCGCCGGAAGCCAAAAAGGATGATGAAGAATCATCCTTTGAGTCTAAAGAAAAAAAAGCAGGTGAGGAGCAGACATTAGTTAAAGAGAAAGCTCCAATACACACAGATGTTGAAAGCATATTACAGAAAGATAAACCGGGTCCCGTTTCTAAAGGCATATTAACAGAATCAAAAGAAACTAGAATACTTAAATCAGAAGAACCCATGCCGGCTTCTGAAGATGAGACAACAGAAAAAAAAATAGATAATGATTTACCACTTGCTGATGCTCCTGTACCCGATAAGAAAGTGTCGGTAGAAGAAGACCCAACAAAGAAAGAAGATGATCAATTAGCGAAAATGGCGAAATCAGATCAAGTTACGGAAGAAGTGTCACCAGTAAAACCCCCAGCAGTAAAGGAGTTCTCTTCACAAGATTTACTCTCGACTTTAAGTAAAATACAATCTGATGACTCGTTACCTGATGAAAAAAAAGTGATTCAACGGGCAGGGGTAACCCCACCGGTCGAAATGGCCAAGCTTGAAGTGGAAAAGCGGTCTCCTAAAATTTCTTCCCCTCAGAAAAAAGATGGCACAGGTTCTTCAACTTTATTAGAGCAAATCCAAAAACCAAAGACGAAGCCGAAATCCCAAGAAATGAGGGTAATTCAACCCAGAGAATTTGACTCATCGTTATTTTCGACGATCTCTGTTAAGAAAGCGGAACGGACCCCTACTGATTATCTTCAATCCATATTTCATTTATTCAACGAATCCAGCAGAAGAGTAGCGATACATCATGGAAAAAATAGTATTCGACTTCTCCAAATGAATATCGGCTTCTCAAATATAGAAATTGAAAGAACCAAAGAATATGTTCTTCCTTTTACTACCGAAGACAAAATAATCAAAAATAGCAATGATTTACTTCGATTTATTCTTAGGGAAGAATTGGATAGCAAAGAATTAAAATATGCATATGGATCATATTATTCTCCGGAGATTGAAACAAAAACACATATTCTGCAAGTGCCTTCCTTAAATAAAAAAGAGCTGACTGATTTAGTCGACTGGAATGCAAAGAAAAATATTCCATTCAGTCCTGACCAAGCAATAATCGATTTTGAAGTCAGCAAAAAAGCAGTGAGTGATGATGGTAAGCATAATTTAGTAATAGGAATTTCTGAAGAAGGAGAGATTCAGCAAGTAATTGATTATTTTAAAGAATCAAAACTGAAACCACGATTGATTTCAACATTACCTGTACTATTATGGAAATTATTTATCCGACATTATCCTGATCGCAAGAGCGGATGCTACATTTTAGTGCACCTTGGTGAAAATAAAACAACGCTTTCATTGGTTAAGAATCAGCAATTATTATTAACCCGTGAAATTCTGTTTGGCGCAGAAGATTTTTATGAAGCAGCCATGCAAAAAGTGGTGACAAAGGACCGATCTTTTAAAATTGAATACAGCGAAGCCAAGAAGCTGCTGTTAGATTACGGAATTCCAAATGAGACAAATGGAATGACCGTTGATAACCATATCAGTCTTTACAAATTATCAATATTCATAAGACCCGCTATCGAGCGTCTCACCGGGGAGTTGAATCGTTCGATGAAATATTTCACAAAACAAATACCCGATCTAGAGTGGTCTGAAATGTTATTTAGCGGTATCTGCGCCACATTTCCGAATTTGGTCACTTCGGTAGGGAATGATTTAAACGTAAAAGCCGGTCTATTAAATCCAATGCGAAATGGCGCCTTTCAGGTAAAAGATGATGGTGTTGTAAAGAATAGCCTGCTGCCGCTTTTTACAACGAATTTTGCTTTGGTCAGTGAAGAGGTTGAAAGAATCAATGTCATTCCCAAAAAACTGAGAGTGAATTACCGCTATTTACTTCTATATAAAGTGGCTGCAGTGCTGGTGGCATTTTTTCTTCCCATATACCTTATTGCCACTATTATGTCAGGATTTAATATCGATAACTTGAATGAGAAAATTTCCTCACGTAAAAATCAATGGGATAAATTATCCGTTCAAGCGAAAGAATATATTGGCTTGATGACCGATATTGATATTCTGAATGGGTATCGTTTCTTTTTAGACAATGATCGGATTCATTCGAAGAATATTATCAGCCTGATGAAAATGTTCTCCTCTATTGTGCCCAAAGACATAAAATTAACAAAAATTCACATAAAAAAAATGTCAACTGAATCGAATAATACTTCAGGTTCAGTTAAATTTAAGGATGGACTTACGCTGAGTGGTTTTGTTCAGGCCGACGCGTCAGTCTCCGATATACATCTAACTAATTTTGTAATGAAATTGGAACAGCTAAACATGTTTTCTAAAATTGAATTAAATATGGATGAAACCAGCAAAAACACTGAAGGGAAATTATTTTTTTCCATGAATTTGAGGTATTAACGGCATGAATGATCGAATAATATTCTTTTCACTCATTTCCGTATTTATTATATCGACATTTTGGTGGCTATACCTTGATGTTTGGCAATACGGTGGTGAAATAAGTGGATTAGAAAAGAAATTATCAGGGATTGAGGATAATTTCATCATGCTGGCTCAGATTGAAGAAAGTTATGATGAAGTAAAAGAGCGGCATTCTACCATAATATCACGATTTGATTCATTGAAAGCAACGATCCCTACATTGGATACGTATGCAAACGTAATAGAAGAAGTACGTAAAATAGCGGATAAGCAATCCCTTAAAATTGAATCCTTTCGCCCGGAAATGGATGATTCATATCCGGCACTGAAAACAAAATTAAATTTTACAGAGCTTCATATAGAACGACGGCCAATCCAATTGCGGGTTTATGGCAATTATTTTACGATTGGATCTTTTTTAGAGGAAATACTGGAATTAAATGAGATTATTAATATACACAGTATACAAATTGAAACAGAATTGAGTGAAAGTAATATCATTTCGTGCGATCTAGTTCTTTTTGCTTATATTTATTTTGAAAAAAATAGAAAAGTATGAAATTAATTAAAGATAAGCGTCAAGCTGCCCTGTTAGGAATTTTAATCATCGTTTTGATTTATTATTTTTTTGATACCGGTTTATTTTCGGGTGGTGGAATTAAATCTCCAATAAAGATATTTCCAACAAAAACATCGGGCAATGAAAACCTGGCTGACCTTGATGATATTCATCAAATAATCGACTTGGCAGCCGTTATGGAGGTTCATTGGGAAGGTGACTGGGAAGGTGATCCATTTTTTTATATCTCGCCTGAGTCCTTATCCAACGGATCTAAAGGTGGATTAATTAATGATCTTTTTGGAACCGTTAATAAAGCAGCAAATATTAGTAATATATCCTTATCATTAACGGGTATATCAAGAAGCGGTAATTCAGCCTTTGCAATCATCAATGGACAACCCGTAAAAATCGATGATACGATAGGCGGGTATCGCGTTGAGAAAATTGCTACCGATCATGTCATTTTAAAACAGGGCGCAAAAACTTTAAGGTTAACATTAAATGACTAGTCAAAAAATACTTAAAAAACTGGCAGGAGTTATTTCCATTATTATGCCAATTTTTCTTTTTTCAATCAATCAGGTTGAACTAATCACAACATTTGAATCAGAAAATGAAATGGGTGTTACCATCAAAACATCAAATCCTATTGACTTTGACGAAAATGTCAGCCAGTCACCGCCAATACTGACATTACTTTTTCCTTATGCGGAGCTCACTCAGGATAATTATTCAAAACAAATCAGTTTACCACCGCTTTATAAAATCGAAGCGAAAAATGTCGGTACTAGTAAATTGTCGACCGAGGTGACTCTATTTTTTACCATTCTACCGGAATATCATATTGAGACAGAAGGGGGACTGATCACGCGGATTACCTGGGCTCCCCAAAAAGACGCCATAGAACGAAGGAAAAAAGCCCGTCGCTTAACGACCTTCGATACAACGGTTTCTCTTCATTTTAAAGAGGCGGAAATCATTGATATTCTTCGTTTGTTGCAGGCGCAGAACAATCTTAATATAATTGCTGGTGAGGCTGTGGAGGGAAAAGTGACCGTTTCCCTTGACGATGTCAATATGGGAACTGCGCTGGATGCTATTTTAAAAGTGAACGGTTATGACTGGTTTATGCAAGAAAATATAGTTGTCATTAAACCCATTGATGAAGATATGTCGGGGGAATTAGAAACAAAATTATACAAATTAGAATATATTGATGCATCTGCATTGGCATCTGCATTGATCAATGTTTTAACTGATAAAGGAAAAGTTTCCCTCTTTTCACCTGTGGCAAAAGGTGGCGGTACCGGTATTGGAGGCGGTAGTTCAGCCCAAGGCGCCGGTGGTGGTGGATTATTAGGTGCACTATCCGGTGGTGGCGGTGGGGTGACACCAACTTCGGGGACGAGTCAAACCAGCACTGCGGCGGGAGGGGCCGGCGGTGGCGGCTCAGCCGCTGGTGTTACATCCATGGATCACTTACTTGTAACGGATGTTCACAGTAATTTTGATAGAATTGAGGAAATAATTCTTAAACTTGATAAACCAATTCCTCAGATTAATATTGCTGTAAAGTTTATAGAAACAACCCTGTCACTCGACGAGCAGATGGGTATTAATTGGGATATGAGGGCATCTTTATCGGGGCCTACTGCCTCTGATGCGACCAGTACTTCCGCAGGAATTGATATCGGTTGGGCAGGAAAAGACCTTCGCCTTGCGACACTTAGTCTCCCTACCTTCACAGCCTTGTTTAATATTCTTTCATCAGATAATAATACCCGAATTGTGCAAGAACCGCAGACAACAACCCAGGACAACACAACAGCTACATTAACTTCAGGTACGACTTATCCCATCATGGTTCCAACCGGTGAAGGCAGTGCCTTTGGATCATCACCGGTCACCTTTGAGGATCAAGAAATAAATGTATCATTAACGATTACACCTCGCATTAATGAAGGGCGTTTTGTAACAATGAATATCAATACGAGCGTCGATGCCTTGGTTGGGTTTTCCGGTCCGGATGATGACCGTCCGATCGTATCATCCCGATCGAGCACAACACAGGTATCAGTTCCCAACGGAGAAACTCTATTAATGGGCGGTTTGATATTTGATCAGAGAATTGAAACGATAACATCCATACCAATTTTGAGTAAAATACCATTAATCAAAAAGTTATTCATTGATAAAAGCACCAAAAATGAACAACGTGAATTATTGATATTTATTACACCAAATATCGTTAATCTAAATTAGGTAATAAAATATGGAAATATATGAGTTATTAAATTTTATGCGCGAATCGGGCGCCTCGGACCTGCACCTCAGTCCTCATTCTGTCCCCATTGTAAGAATTGATGGTGATATGCGTAAAACAAAATTATCGACTCTACTGCCTGAAGAAGTGCATTTGCTTATTTATGATATCATGAATGATGATCAACGAAAAAAATATGAAGAAGAATTAGAACTGGATTTTTCCTGTGATTTTCAATCCATGGGAAGGTTTAGGGTCAATGTATTTAAAAGTTTGCATGGCGATACCGCCGTTCTCCGTTCTGTTACAAATAGAGTTTTTTCATTTGAAGAATTACTTTTACCGGATGTTTTAAAAGACGTTGTAAGCAGAAGAAAAGGATTGGTATTAGTTACCGGACCAACCGGGTCAGGTAAGTCAACAACGCTCAATACATTAATCGATTATATTAATACTCATCATAAGAGACATATTATATCTATTGAAGATCCAATTGAATTCGTTCATCAAAGCAAACTATCATTAGTGAATCATCGAGAGGTTGGAACGAACACCTATTCTTTTGCAAAAGCTTTGCGAAGCGCTTTACGTGAGGATCCTGACGTTATTGTGGTGGGAGAAATGCGCGATCTCGAAACGACTGCTTTGGCCATTACTGCGGCTGAAACAGGTCATCTGGTTTTTGGTACCCTGCATACTCTCAGCGCCACAAAAACAATAGATCGAATCATTGATCAATTCCCATCGACCCAGCAAAGCCAGATTCGAACTCAATTGAGTGAGTCTATCTTGGCTGCAGTTTCACAGGTATTATTGAAAAAAAGAGGAGGCGGACAAATGGCTGCTTTTGAAGTGATGATCGGATCACCTGCCATTGCAAATTTAATCCGTGAAAGTAAAACATTTCAATTACCATCCATACTTCAAACCAGTGGAAAATTGGGAATGATTACGTTAGAACAAACATTGAAAAAACTCATCGCTGCCGGTGAAATTGATGAAAAAGTCGCAGCCGATGTTCTCCAAGATCTCGATATAACTTTAGAAAAGAGTTAATATATGTATACTATTAACGATTTATTGAACGTGATGAAAGAAACAAAAGCATCGGATTTATATGTTGCCCTTGGCACCTATCCAATGCTGAAGATCGAAGGAAAAACAATTCCCTTAGAAAAAGAAATTGTTACTCCAACTATTATGGTTGGATTAAAGTCGGAAATATTAGATGAAGACAAGACCGATTTATATAAACATAAAAAAGAATTGGATTTTACCTTTAGTGTGCCGGGGACCGGCAGATTCAGAGTCAATTTTTACCGACAGAGAAATTCCGATTCATTCGTTGTAAGAAGGATTATATCCGAGATAAAAACAATTGAAGAATTAAATTTACCCTCATTGCTTAGCAAACTCGTTGAACAAGATAGAGGACTTTTGTTAGTTGTAGGTTCAACGGGGTCAGGAAAATCAACATCATTATCAGCGATGGTAGATCATCGAAACACCCATATTGCGGGTCATATTTTAACATTAGAAGATCCCATTGAATTTTTGCATAATCATAAAAAGGCAATTATTACACAACGAGAAATAGGGATGGATACGTCTTCTTTTCAAACGGCCTTAAAAAGTGCGTTAAGAGAAGCGCCCGCCATGCTATTGATAGGTGAGATTAGGGATCAAGAGACTATGTCAGCGGCATTAAATTTTGCAGAGACCGGGCATATTGTTTTAAGTACACTACACGCTACGAATGCGTACCAAACTATCGAGCGGATCAGTAGTTTTTATAACCCGGATCAGAAAGAAATGGTCCGATTACAGTTGAGTCAAAATTTAATTGGGATCGTCGCCCAGAGACTCATACCTACTATTAATGGGGGTCGCATCGCTGCCTTAGAAGTAATGCTTGCTTCGGCACGAATACGAGATTTGATCCGCAAGGGTGAGACTCAACTATTGCGGCACACAATAGAATCTTCAACAAATGAAGGAATGCAGTTATTTGACCAGGCATTATATAAGTTATATAAAGATGGGTTAATCACTGAAGATACAGCGATCCAAAATTCCGATAGGCCTCATAATTTGAAAATGAAAATAAAATCAAAAGAAGATCAAATGTTTACTCAAAAAATTGAATTAGTTGAAGATGATGAATAAACTTTAATTAGGTATTAAAATGGAAAATAAAACGATATTAATTATTGATGATGAAGAATTTTTTATTGAACCCATTAAATTATTTTTCGAAAAAATGGGTTCCACAGTTATCACAGCAGAAGATGGGATGTCAGGGTTAAACCTTGCTAAATCAGCATCACCGGATGTCATTATTCTCGATTTGATGCTGCCGGTGATCGATGGATACCAGGTTTGTAGATTATTAAAGTTTGATAATCAGTATAGAAATATTCCCGTCATCATTGTTTCAGCAAAAGACACTGAGAATGATAAGAATATCGGGAAGCAGAGCGGGGCGGATCTATACATCACAAAGCCGGTAGACTCCTCGGATATTTATGAAAAAATCAAGGGACTGTTAGCTTAGCGCCGATTAATATGATTTTATTCCTTGTTATTATATTCGGATTAATGGTTGGTAGTTTTTTAAATGTCTGTATTTATCGAATTCCTCGTGATGAATCTATTGTATTTCCCCGGTCACATTGTCCAAATTGCAATCATCAACTTCGTTTTTGGGAAAATATCCCTGTCTTCAGTTTTCTCTTTCTTCGGGGTCGGTGTTCCAACTGCAAAAAATCGATTTCGTTTCGTTATATTTTAGTAGAACTAATTTCGGGCCTTATATTCGTATTATTTTATAATCACTACGGATTATCGCTCGACTTTATCATGCTTCTCTTTTTTTATTGTGTAATTTTGATCATTACATTTATTGATATCGATTATCAGATCATTCCGAATCAATTATTATTGGTTGGGGCCATTCCGGCAGTTTATCAAATTATCAGCGTCGGTGTCCAAAATTCGATCACTTTTATTTTAGGTGGGATCGGACTTGGGTTGGGAATATTCGGAATTGGTCAGATTGGAAATATATTGTTTAAAAAAGAGAGCATGGGAATGGGGGATGTAAAGTATGCAGCCTTAATCGGACTCCTTTTAGGATGGCAATATGGATTGGTAGCTATATTTTTATCCTTTTTATTTGCAAGTTTATTAATTCTAATCCTATGGCCTACCGGTAAAATATCCTTTGGTCAACGCATTCCCTTTGGACCTTTCATGAGTTTGGGCGCTGTAGTAGCCTTACTGTGGGGGCCGATAATCATTCAAACCTATCTTAATCTATTGTTTTAGGAGCAATCATGGTCGATCAGAGAAAAAAACAATTAGGACAAATACTTATTGAAGCAGGGAAAATTGATGACAATCAGCTGGAAGAGGCTTTAATCTACAAGCAAAAAAGAAACATTTACTTAGGGAAAGCGATTATTGAAATCGGATTTTTAACAGAAAAAGAATTAATTCAGACTCTAGGCGACCAATTAAAACTTCCATTCCTCGAACTAATGAACTACGAAATCCAACCTGAGGCCCTAGACAAGATTGATGAGACGACGGCGTTAAAACAAAAAATTGTACCTTTATTCATGATTGGCAGGACCATCACAATTGCATCAGCCGATCCGTTGAATATTGAAATTATTGATGAGATTAGTGAGAAAACGGGTATGGATGTTAATCTCGTTTTATCAACTGAGACAGATATTGAACAGGCAATTGATTTATATTACAGCGCAGCACAATATGCTGCCAAAACAGGGGGAAAAACAGATAAGACAGCCAGAGTTATATCTAAGGAAATCGGGGAAGAAACGGAAATAATTGAAGCGGTGGATATGCTCTTCAATGAAGCAGTAAAAATGGGCGCAAGTGATATTCATATTGAACCGCGCAAAAAGGATGTACGCATACGCTATAGAGTAGATGGCGTATTGCAGCAGTACTACACTATCCCCAAATCTTCTATGGCTGCAATGATATCACGCGTAAAAATATTAGCGAATATGGATATTGCAGAATCAAGAGTTCCACAGGATGGAAGGTTTTCACACGTTGCAGGTGATAGAAATGTTGATGTAAGGGCCTCAACTTTCCCTGCGGTATCGGGTGAAAAAGTCGTTTTAAGAATTCTGGATGAATCTCGAGGGAAAATTGAACTCCATAAGCTTGGGTTCTCAGACAAAATGCTGAAAAAATGGAGAGAAGTTATTCGCAACCCGAACGGAATTATTCTTGTTTCAGGTCCAACGGGCAGCGGTAAAACAACCACCTTATATGCCACAATGAATATTGTCAATACGGTAGAAGTCAATATTATGACAATAGAAGATCCCATTGAATATCAATTAGATGACATTAATCAGGCGCAGGTAAATAATAGAGCAGGCATGACTTTTTCCAGCGCATTGAGGTCCATGCTTCGCCAAGATCCTGATATCATGATGGTTGGTGAGATGCGTGATGTGGAAACAATCGAAATAGCTGTAAGATCTGCTTTGACGGGGCATCTGGTTTTCAGTACCATTCATACCAACGAAGCAGCATCCAGTTTTACACGCATGCTGGATATGGGTTTGGATTCATTTCTAATCAGTTCTTCCGTCCGGGCAGTACTCGCACAGCGATTGTTACGGCTCCTTTGTCCCCGCTGTAAACTTGAAGTTGAACCAACAGAAGCATTACTTGAATCCATTGGCATTGCTGATAAATTTAATGGTAAACTGTTTAAAGCAGTCGGATGTGCCCACTGTAAAAATTCGGGGTATCGCGGACGAACGGGAGTATATGAATTATTGATCCCCACGGCGGAAATCGCTGATTTGGTTAACAATCATGCCACAGCTGCAGAAATAGAAAATTCAGCCGTGAAGAATGGAATGATTACACTGAAAAAATCTGCACGAGAATTTGTTGCTGCCGGCCAGACATCCATTGAAGAAATGGGTAGAATATTGATTAGTTAAGTTGAATTAAACAAAACCATGAACTACATCATTACAATAGATAGAACAAATGCTGCTCTCAAAAAAAAGTTCAGATCTTCAATAGATCTTTCAACATCCAAAAAGAATAATATTACTTTTACCGATAATTTGATTTCAGCATTAAGCTACGCAGCCATTAATCCAACTTCAAGTCTTTGGATAGATTGGAAAGTACTTATCATTCATTTTGTTGATTTCTATTCAGAACTTGAGAAAATAAATAAGTGGATTCCGATTATTTTAATTGTAAACGATGATATACTGTTATGGGATATATTTTCAAAAACGAACCAAATATTCGCACTCATGGATAGTAAAAATTTTGATAAAGATTTTGGAGATATAACAAAGCGGCTAACCGCCTATAATGATTTATTATCAACCGTTCATAAAAAATTTAAAAACCATATTCGTCCAAATGGATTTTTCACCTTTACCGGAAATTCTTCAAGTATTTATTCCGTCTATAATCATATTCTGAAAATTGCTGAAACAGATTTTACTGTATTAATCACCGGGGAGAGTGGAAGTGGAAAAGAATTAGTCGCAAAAACAATACACAAAGCAGGATCTCGAAAGAAAAAGAAATTTCAATCCATTAATTGTGCAGCCATTCCCGATAATTTGCTTGAGAGCGAATTATTTGGATTTGAAAAAGGCGCATTTACGGATGCCAGTAACTCCAAACCGGGAAAATTTGAATTGGCAGATGGCGGGACAGTTTTTCTGGATGAAATTGGGGATATGTCAATAACATTACAGGCAAAATTATTGCGAGTTTTAGAGGATCATATCGTTGAACGTTTGGGGGGAACAACTGAAAAAGAAATCAATATTCAACTATTGGCTGCTACAAATAAAAATCTGAAAGAAAAAATTGCTGATAAAACTTTCAGGGAAGATTTATATTATCGCTTGAACGTTATTCCGATCAGATTACCGGCATTATCAGACAGAACATGTGATATTCCTTTATTAACATTTTCCGTTATAAAACAATTGGAGATAAAACATAATTTTTCAATTAACAGTATATCATGGACACTAATTAAAGCATTGCAATCACTTCCGTTGAAAGGAAATGTGAGAGAGTTGGAAAACATAATAACACGAATCATTTTTCAATCGCCGGATATGAATATAACTGCCAACTTACTGGATGATGTGCTCCATAATACAGACGTTGCGTCTATTATCGAAGATGATCCAGTAATCTTTGATGAAATGATAAATCCATTATGGAAATTAGAAAAAATGGCAATCGGTCATGCCATGAATAAGTTAAATAGAAATATGACCCAGGTTGCATCCCAATTAGAAATTTCCAGATCGGCGCTTTATCGGAAAATGAAAAAATATAATTTGAATGAAACAGAGGACGAATGATGCCCGTATATAATTGCAAATTGATTACGGATGATGGAACAGTGATTCAACAGGAAATTACTGCTGCATCAAAATTCGAAATTTATGAATCGGCTGAAAAAAGAAATGAACTGGTTCTGGAAGCAAAAGAGAAGCGAAAATCCATCAATATAAATAAATATTTTGAGAGACAAAAAAAAGTAAAACCGATCGAAATCGAACATTTTACGACCCAATTATCTATTATGTTAGATGCAGGGGTTCCATTATTAACGAGTTTGGAAGCCCTTGAAGAACAAGTGGATTCACCGCAAATGAAATCCATTGTAAAATCTTTAGCAGATAAACTAAACAGTGGAGAATCTTTTTCTCAGGCATTGGCCGCATATCCAAAAGCATTTTCCACATTATATGTCAATATGATTGCAGCCGGAGAAAAAGCGGGCGTCCTCGACACCATTCTTAAACGGTTGTCAAGTTTCATCGGCCATGAAATCAAGGTGATTACTAATATAAAAGCAGCTCTTCGGTATCCGATCATTGTTTTTACTGTACTCATATTAGCATTCGCAGGCGCTGTGGTGTTTATTATTCCAAAATTTTCCAACCTGTTTAAAGCTCAAAATATAGAATTGCCTCTCCCTACCAGAATTCTTATCGGTATGAGTGATGCTCTCACTCATTATTGGTTAGTCACGGTCGTTGTTGTCATATCAATAGTTTTCGGCCTTATCATGTTTCTTCGTACGCCTAAGGGGAAATGGACTTTTGATCTGCTAAAGTTAAAATTGCCGGTTATGAAAACGTTGTTTATTAAAAGCACGATTGCCAGATTTGCTCACATGATGGGGACACTCAGTCAGGGAGGAATATTGATTATTGCTGCAATGGAAACAACAGGAAAAACGGTTGGAAACCTAGTCATCGGTTCTCATATAGACAAAGCTAAGGAAAAGGTAGCCGAAGGTATTTCTCTGGCAGATGCTTTATCCGAAAGTAAATACTTTCCTCCGATGACGGTGAAAATGATTAGTATCGGGGAACAATCAGGAGCATTAGATGCGATGTTGAAAAATATAGCGGTACAATATGACGAAGAAGTCGATCAACTTATCAAACAATTATCCACAATGATTGAGCCGCTCATGACAGTAATGATGGGTGCATTTCTACTGTTGATCGCCATGGGTATATTTTTACCCATGTGGAATATGTATGATACAATGTAGTTACCAGAAAGAAGGTAGTATATGAACCAGAAATCAAAAGCAAATAATTGGAAATTTCAATTTACACAAAAAAAATATCCTTCATGGATATATGCTGTTGCCATGTCTCTGGTTGCTATCATTATATATTTTATTTTTTTCAATTAAGAGAACTCTTTGAAAAACCTATCATGTGAAGGAAAAAGAATTGAAA
>CAZBEY010000030.1:0-23151 GCA_964491015.1 uncultured bacterium
CAGCTGGCGGATCAAATTTAGGGTTTCAGTATGATTTAAATAATCCCATTGATTCTCTCTCTGAAGGTGTCCTTATTAGTGTTCGTGACGCCATGGATTCTATGTTTCACCCCGAACGCACTGTCTTAAAAAAAGCCAATAAGTTTAATATAGACGGAGTCGTATACCACCCCATTAAAAGTTGTCGAACAACTTCTGCGGGCATGGCCGATAATCGCCGATCCTTAATGGAAAACAGTGATTTACCCAGCCTTTTTATTGAATCCGATATGATGGATTCACGGGTGGTCGGTGAAGCACAAATGAAAAACCGTATTGACGCCTTTTTTGAAGGATTGGCCTCCCGAAAAATTAGGAACGCAACGGTAGGAGCATAATATGGCATTAGCAGCAGGCGTGGATGTGGGATCCACACAAACAAAATCAGTAATTATCAATGAAAATTTAAAAATCGTAGGCAGGGCTTTAATCGATACAGGAGCCAATGTAATCAAGGCAGCTGAAAAAGCGTATCTGGAAGCGCTGAATAACAGCAATCGTCGTGAAGAAGAAGTCACCTACGTCATTGGCACAGGGTACGGCCGATATAAAGTAACCTTCGGTGATACACAAGTAACCGAAATCAGCTGCCATGGGCGGGGAGCTGTCCACATGTTTCCCAATACAAGGACCGTATTGGATATGGGAGGACAGGACACAAAAGCTATCGCCGTTAGTGAAACTGGTGAAATTATTGATTTTTGCATGAATGATAAATGCGCCGCAGGAACTGGCCGCTTCCTTGGAGCTGCATCCATGGCGCTTGATATTCCACTCAATGAATTAGGCCCGACGGCTTTACGTTCTGAAAAACCCGTAAAAATTAGTACAACATGCACTGTTTTTGCTGAATCAGAAGTGCTCTCCTGGTTGGGTAAGGGTAAGAAAATTGAAGACATTCTATTAGGAGTACATAATTCAATTTCTTCCCGTTCAATTTCATTGTTAAGACGTGTTGGCCTTAATAATGAAATTACCTTTACCGGCGGAGTAGCCAAAAATATTGGTATGGTAAAAGTTCTTAACGATAACGCAGGGACAAAAATGAACGTAAATGATGAATCCCATTATATGGGCGCTTTGGGAGCCGCCCTTTTTGCCATGGATCATATTCAGGAAAGCCGGTTACCGATAGGAGGTGTTTCATGAGTTATGTTATTGGTGTGGATGTGGGGTCAACCTATACAAAAGCGGTTATTCTTTCCCCGGAAAAGGAATTGGTTGGGAAAGCAATGACGCCAACAGGTTTTAAATTGGATAAAGCGTCCGATAAAGTATTTGATCAAATTCTAAAGGAATCCGGTGTTCCCAAGAGTGAAATCGGGTATGCAATTTCAACAGGATACGGACGGCACATGGTGCCTTATCGGGATATTACTGTTACCGATCTAACTGCAACTGCCCGGGGCTCAAATTTCTTCTTTCCGAAAACACGAACTGTACTGGATATTGGCGGGCAGACAATGAAAGCCAGTCGCTTGGATGAAAAAGTAAAAGTGAAATCTTTCCGTTTGAATGATAAATGCGCCGCCGGAACGGGAGCCTTTCTGGAAAAAACAGCCCGGTATATGGGATATGAAACTGAAGAAATCGGACCATTGGTTCAGACATCCAAAGACGATGTCCCCATCTCCGGTGTATGCGCCGTATTTGCCGAATCTGAAGTTATTAATCAGCTTTCATTGGGGTCTGCCCCTGCAGATATTATGCACGGCGCCATGTCATCACTGGTTAAACGCGCCATTCAATTATTAAAACGGGTCAAGATGGAATCACAAATTACACTCACCGGTGGCATTATGCGTTTTAAAACAATGGTGGATGTTCTCACAGAAAATGTAGAAAAAAAAATCAATGTACCGGAGGGAGATATGGTTCAATTTACCACTGCTCTTGGCGCGGCGATGCTTGCCCTTCAACGATTAGAAAAAACCAGACCATCTGCATGAGCGAACTCTGTGGAATTGCAGCGTCTCCAAGAGATGAAGAATTAACGACAGAGGGATGGGTAAAGCAATTCACTTGCGGGGAACCCCGGTTAACTGAATCCTGCGAATTATTTGAATCCATGGGAAGAGAAGTCCATTTAGAAAATATGACAAAAGAAAACCAACCCATGGGCGCTGAATGTGATTCGTGTTTTATTGCCTGCGGTGATGACATGAAGACCATTTGGACCCGATTAAAAAGGGAGCAGGAATAGTGGCATTAACAGTAGGTGTTTCAGCAACACGCTTATCCAACCAATCGCCCTATCATTCAATCATTTAATCAATAATGAAGCAAAACAATATTCATTCCAGTTTGATCCCCCTCCCCGATTACGCTGCGAACCTGGCAACGTTGATTCAAACAAATACCGACCGTTTTTCAGAAAAGCCGATTTATCAGGAAGTGAAAAATGGAACCTATGAGCCATTGATCTGGAGGGATTTTTATTCTCATGTTTTGTCCATTCAGTCATGGCTGAAAGCTAATGATTTTAAGAGGGGTGACAGAATGGCTATCTTGTCCCGGAATTGCCAGGAAATCCTGGAATTGGAATTAGCTGTTATGGCAATGGGGGCAGTCTCCGTTCCTATTTTTTCAGAATATCCACCGGATAAAGCGGATCGATTAGTACGGTTCTGTGATCCAACATTCGTTGCAGTTGCAGATCAGGAACAATTGAATAAAATAAAATCTCCGGAATTAATAGAAAAGATTATTCATTTTACACCTGTTGAAAATGTTAGCGATCAGAAACCTGTCC
Source organism: uncultured bacterium (assembly GCA_964491015.1). Taxonomy (GTDB): domain Bacteria; phylum Fidelibacterota; class Marinisomatia; order Marinisomatales; family TCS55; genus JADFRD01. The sequence continues at coordinate 2,792 of CAZBEY010000030.1, forward strand.
CTTTTGGAGACTTGCTTTCTGATTCTACAGACTCTAAAGATATTATTGGATTGGATGTCCCCCCCGATACAATCTCATTGATGATGTACACCTCCGGAACCATGGGGACACCAAAATGTGTACAGTTGACCCATAAGAATATCCTTTCCCAGCAAGCGGCGATGAAAGCGTTGTGGGATTTGAATAATGATGATCGGTTTTTATCTTTTTTGCCGTGGCATCATAGTTTCGGGGGGATTTTTGAAAAATTCGCAGCCATTGTCAACGGCGCTGTATTATCCCTTGAACATGGATACGGGAAAGATTTAGATATTTTATTGAACAATTGGGAAACGGTGAAGCCGACAATTTTTTTCAGCGTTCCCCGGATTTATCAGGCCATTGCCACCCGGGTGATGCAAGACAAACGTATTGAAAAAATGATATTTCATAATGAATTACGTTTTGTTTTTACAGCAGCTGCACCTTTGCCAAAAAATATCGCTGATCTTTTTGATCACCATGGAATACCCGTCGTGGAAGGTTGGGGGCTAACTGAAACATCCCCATGTTGTACAGTGACCGATCCAACCATTCAGAGAGAACAAGGTGTTGTAGGTAAACCCATTCCGGGTATTTCAATCAAACTCGATGACGATGGAGAAATTTTGGTCAAAGGGCCTAATATTATGACCGGTTATTATCATAACCGTGAAGCAACAGCTGATGTAATGGAGAAGGACGGCTGGTTTCGTACCGGCGATGTTGGAGAATATACGGATTCTGGATTAAAACTTATTTCGCGGAAGGACAGAATTTTTAAATTGTCCAATGCAAAAAAAGTTGTCCCATCGGAAATTGAAAATCTCATTGCGAAAGATTGCGCATATCTATCCCATGCAATTATGGTTGGCAGTGGAAGGGATTATCCGGTTATTCTTCTTTTTCCAAATAAGAATTTATTCTCACAATTTCCTGATGAGTCTATTCTGTCACGGGATTGTAAATGTCCAGCAGGGATGAATGATTATGTTCAATGCTTGAGTAACTGTTTGCAGAAATGGAATCAATCTATTGAACCAAAATACTCTCGATATAAAAAAGCGATGTTAATTGACTATGAACTAAGTATTGAAAAGGAAGAATTGACACCCTCAATGAAACTGGCTCCGAATATTGTGGGTAAGGTTTTTCAAGCCCATATCGAATCTTTATACAATTCTGGAGAACAAATTTTCGAAAAAGTGTACGTCGTCAATATGGAATAACTATGTCCCAACTAAAATCACAGATTAGACTTAAAGGTATCTTAAAAGAATATTTTATCGGAATGAAATCACCCGTTGCCTGGTGTACAAGCGCCGGTCCGGCTGAAATACTCCGAGCGCTTGGGTTTGAAGTATATTTTCCTGAAAATCATGGCGCTTTATTAGGAGCTTCCCGAGTTGCTGAAAAATATATTCCGCGGGCTCATAAAGAAGGATTCGATGGTGAAATCTGCTCCTACCTGACGGCAGATATTGGCGCCTGGCTCATGAAAGAAACGCCTCTGACAAAAGTTTACGGACTAAAATCTATTCCCAAACCTGATCTAATTGTATTTAACACAAATCAATGTCGGGAAGTTGCTGAATGGTTCAATTTCTTTGGCCGCGAATTCGATTGTCCTGTTGTCGGTATTTTCCCGCCTCGTTATTTGGAAGAGGTTACAATAGCTGATGTGGAAAATGTTGTGTCCCAGTTAAAAAAACTCATTACCGTTGGAGAAGGAATTATCGGGAAAGCTTTAGACCGTGATAAACTATCTGAAACAGTTCAGTTGAGTTTTGAAGGGTCCCGCCTTTGGAAAGAAGTTCTGGGGACAGCAACGCATTCACCGGCTCCTATTACCTTTTTTGATGGATGCATTCTTATGGCGCCCATTGTTGTCCTCCGGGGAACGCAAACTTGTATAGATTTCTACAAAGAGACCTTGGCTGAATTAGATCAATTGGTAGCAAAAAATGATGGCGCTGTGCCCAATGAACAGATTCGAATTTATTGGGAAGGAATGCCCGTTTGGGGACGCTTGAGATCCCTGTCAAAACTCTTTGCTGAAAACCAGACGTCTGTGGTGGCCTCAACGTATTGCAATAGCTGGGTTTTTGATGATTTTGATCCTGATAAACCGTTGGAGTCCATGGCATACGCTTATACACAAATTTTCATCAACCGGGGAGAAAATGCCAAATTAGACATGATGAAAAACCTCATGGAAACATTCAAGATAGATGGCGCTGTATTTCATAATTCCAAAACGTGTTTTAATAATGCTAACGGCCGTTTTGGATTACCTAAACGAGTCAATAAAGCAACCGGAATTGACACTATTACCTTCGATGGAGATTTAGTGGATTTGAGATTTTTTTCCGATGGACAAACCAGGACCAAACTTGAGACATTTATCGAACAGCTAAAGTACAAGAAATAAACACATCCGTACAAAAAATATGACAGACAACACTGATACTAAATTACGAATTGGCGTCATTGGTGCCGGCCCGGTTGGACTGACATTATCTGCTCACCTTATCGAAGCAGGTGTGTTTGTGGTTATCTGTGATATATTGACTGAAAAAATGGATATGATAAATAAGTCCGGAATCAAGTTAACAACCACAATTAATAAACAAGTGAATGTGGATCAAGTCTGTTACTCTGTTGATGAAATAGCAGCTTATGATTTGGATTTGGTTGTTGTTTCCGTAAAAACGACAGTTTTAAAAATAGTTGTTGACCAGTTATCTCAAATAGATTCGGGAAAAATGTTTGTCATGTGTGCTCAAAACGGCATCGATAATGAATTAATTGCAGCAGACAAATTCGGCAAAGATAGAACATTGAGAATGGTTATTAATTATGCCGGCGGAATGGAAAATCTGAATACAGTTGACGTAACATTCTTCAATCCGCCTAACCATGTGGCTGCTTTGACTGAAGTAGGAAATCCTATCGCTGATGCATTTGCTTCTCTTTTGAATTCAGTCAAACTGGATACGAAAATTTGTGAATCAAATGAAATTCAGAATTACGTATGGGAAAAAGCAATATTGAATAGCGCTTTGAGTGGTCTTTGCGCTATATCCCACCGGACGATGAAAGAAGTGATGAACTTTCCTGAAACGGTGGACATTGTTACGGGTTTGATTGATGAGTCCATCCGGATCGCTAAAAAAGAAAATATTAAAATAAAAGACGGATTTCGGGACGCAGGTATCCGCTACTTAAAAATGGCGGGAGATCATAAGCCATCCATGTTAATCGATATTGAAAATGGTGTAAAAACTGAAATTAATCAGTTGAACGGTAAAATCGTGGAATATGGTAAAAAACATGGTATTTCCGCACCATTGAATCAATCCGTAATTGCGCTGATTCATTTGCAGGAAAGAGCAGAAAATGAGTGATCATTATCTCGGGATTGACTTGGGTTCCTCCTACACGAAATTTGCCGTAATTGATAATTCCCGAAACCTTGTGCACAATAGTGTGGTTCCAACGTTGAGTCGGAACAAAGACCTGTTCAAAAATCAATTGACGGAAATACATAATCAGTTTTCTATTAAGAAAATATGTACAACCGGATACGGTCGCGATACATTTGATGGTGATCTAAAAAAAACAGAACTCATTTGTGCTTCCGCCGGAGTTTCAGCATTGTTCCATGAACATAAATGCATTATCGATATTGGCGGTGAAGATATCAAGATCATTGAAAGTGGTCCCGATGGAGAAGTAATCAATTTTTATATGAATGATAAATGTTCCGCGGGCACCGGGACATTTATTACGGAAATCGCCGAAAAAGCTGAACTGGAAATTGGTGAAATTAGCGACCTTGCCAAGATATCTTCCGGATCAAAAGTGATTAACAGTTTCTGCACCGTTTTTGCCAAGTCGGAAATTTTAGGATGGAAATTTAATAATATTCCCATTGAGGAAATTGCGAAAGGTATCTATTTATCCATCGTCACTCGCATACGAAAATTACCCGTCAAGACGAATATGCCTATTATTCTCTGTGGCGGCGTCATTGCATTTCATCCATATCTGAAGGATTTATTAACTAAAGAATTTTCAACGGATGTGGTCATTCCAAAAAATCCCCAGTACATGGTTGCCTATGGGGCTTCCATTTTAGCTATGAAGAATGAAACGTTAATCGCAATGGAGGCATGAAGAATGAATAAAATGCAAGCCTGGCAAATGGTTGAGAAAGAACGCCCTTTTGAAAAAGTGGAATTACCAATACCTGAATTGAAAGCTGGCGATGCAGTCATTGAAGTTGCCGGATGTGGTGTATGTCACACTGATTTAAGTTTCTGGCATTATGGTGTTCCAACTCGCCATAACCTTCCTCTGGTATTAGGTCACGAAATCAGTGGGATCGTTGTGGACGGTCCAAAAAATATGGTTGGTAAATCAGTTATTATCCCGGCGGTAATGCCCTGCGGTGAATGTGAATTGTGTAAGGCCGGTAGGAGCAATATTTGTCAAAAGCAGCAAATGCCGGGGAATGATTTCCATGGCGGTTTCTCTTCTCATTTTGTAACACCTGCTCGTTATTTAGCAGAAGTTCCGGAGGAGGCTCTACACAATCATACATTAGCTGAACTTGCCGTCATTGCCGATGCAGTTTCCACGCCGTATCAAGTTATGATGAAAAGCGAGATTCAGGATGGTGACTTTGCTGTGATTATTGGTGTCGGGGGCGTGGGTATCTACGCAGCCCAATTAGCCAATATTTTTGGTGGAAATGTTTTGGCGCTGGATATTTCACAGGAAAAACTGGATCAGCTTCAACTTGTCGGAATTCATCAAACAGTGAATATTTCAGGAATGGATGTACGAGCAATTAAAAAAGCTGTAAAAGAAAAATGCAGGGAAATGGGTGCGCCATCCAACCGCTGGAAAATCTATGAAATGTCCGGAACTAAAGCGGGGCAGGAATTGGCATTTGCCCTGTTGGGTATCGCCAGTACATTATCCATTGTCGGTTTTACCATGGATAAATTGGAAGTCCGATTAAGTAACCTCATGGCGTTTGATGCAAATATTATTGGTACTTGGGGCTGTAAACCGGAACTTTATGCAGATGTTATGGAATTGATTGCTAAAGACAAATTGAAAATAAAACTATTCACGGACACTTTTCCCATGTCACAAATCAACGAAATATTTCAACAAACTTTAGATCATAAATTAATGAAACGATCGGTGATGATACCGGATTTTGAATAGATATTGCCACAGAGGCACAGAGGCACAGAGGACACGAAGAAAAAAATTTATTAAAATTTTTAGACTTTGTGATAATTAATGAAGGAGAAGGACATGAGCAATAATTTAGTAAGCCACAATTTAGTAGATATTGAATTCAAGGAAATCATCTATGAATTACGTCCCTGCTTGGACCGTGACGGAAATGGCGTTGAAGGGTTAAATAATGCATGGATTTTACTAAATAACCCAAAACAGTATAATTCCTACACAACAAATGCAGTGAAAGAAATTATATTAGCATTCAGGGCAGCCTCCAACGATCGGACTGTGGTGGCTGTTATTTTTTCCGCTGTGGGAAATAAAGCGTTCTGTACCGGCGGAAATACAAAAGAATATGCCGAATATTATTCCGGCCGACCAACGGAATACAAACAGTATATGCGTCTTTTCAATGATATGATTACTTCCATTCTTCACTGTGATAAACCGGTGATTTGCCGTGTGAATGGTATGCGAATTGCCGGCGGACAGGAAATCGGAATGGCTTGCGATTTTTCCATTGCCAGCGATTTGGCCGTCTTTGGACAGGCTGGTCCCAGACACGGCAGCGCACCGGACGGAGGCAGTACGGATTTTCTCCATCTTTACGTAGGAATCGAACGCGCCATGCAAAGCGGTGTTCTTTGTGAAATGTGGACTGCTTATGAAGCAAAAAATTACGGATTAATCACCGATGCGATCCCTGTCTTGAAAATCAATGATAAATTTGTCCGGAATCCTTTATTAATTACAGATCAGTGGATCAATGCTTCGGGTGATGTTGTCTTCGGTAAAAAGAAATCAGGAGATAAATATGTGGCTGGCAAAACATTATTAAAAGAAGGTGAAATTGATTTAACTCCTCTGGATGATGCCGTCAATAATATGGCCACCAAAATGTTGTACTTGATGCCGGAATGCGTCAGCAAGACCCTGAACAGTCTCCGTAAAAAGAAACTGGAGCATTGGGATCAAAACAGTCAAACCAATCGTGACTGGCTTGCGCAAAACATGGTCACAGAAGCACGAGCAGGATTCAGAGCATTTAACGAAGGTCCGAAAGGTAATCGTGAAGTGGACTTTATCAAGCTTCGTCGGATGCTGGCTGAGGGGCATCCCTGGAATGACGAATTGGTGGAAGCGATATTACCTAAATGATTTTGAACCACAGGGACACGGAGAAAATGCATAACTATCACTGTGATAGTCTTATCAAAGGAAGTAAATGAATAAAATAATAAAAGAAGAATTATTTGACGGACAAGTGGTTCGCCTTACGCTCAATGCACCCAAAGCAAATGTTCTGGATGGTGAAATGATGGCGGAGCTACAGTCAGGACTTGGGGAAATTAGTCCGGATGTGAAACTTATTCAGTTTACTGGCGCAGGTGATCATTTCAGTTTTGGCGCTTCTGTGGCTGAACACACCCAAGAAAATGCGCCGGAAATGCTCCGGCAGTTTCATGGATTATTTAAAACCATGATCGAATTAGGAGCACCAACCATGGCGTTGGTTTCCGGACAATGTCTGGGTGGCGGAATGGAGTTGGCCATTTTCTGCAATTTCCTTTTTCTGGATGAAACAGCCCGAATGGGACAACCGGAAGTCAATTTGGGTGTCTTTGCTCCTCCCGCTTCGTTGATCTTGCCCTTGAAAGTCGGACAAACAAAAGCTGATGATCTGCTCCTGACCGGAAGAAGCATGAAAGCTGAAGAAGTGATGCAATCCGGTTTGGGCACTAAATTGTTTGAAAATCAGAAATTCTTAATTGACGGAACAGATGCATGGGTAGCCAAGCATATTCTACCCAAAAGTGCATCATCCTTGCGGTTTGCTAATCGTGCAGCGCGGACAGTATTTAATAAAACCCTGTCTGCAACACTGGACGAACTTGCTGAAATCTACACAACTAAATTGATGGAAACACACGATGCCAACGAAGGAATTCGATCATTTTTAGAAAAACGAAAACCACAATGGAAAAACGAATAATAAGCCGCAAGAGCACGAAGAATCACGAAGGAAAATAAAAAATATGACCAATAAAGTAAGTTTCTGAAAAACGATTAATACTAATTGAGGATTATTAAATGAATAAACGACTCAAAGGAAAAATTGCACTGGTGACAGGAGGAAGTTCCGGCATTGGAACCGCTATCGTCCAGAATCTGGCTAAAGAAGGTGCAGATGTGGCTTTCACCTACCACAGCAATACGGACGGTGCCTCTACCGTACTTTCTGAAATTGAATCCATGGGAGTTAAAGGGGCATATTTTCAATCTGATATGGCTGATTTTACCAAAGCCCAGGAAATTACAGATCAAGTGATTGATAAGTTTGGGACACTAGATATTTTGGTGAATAACGCAGGAGCGAATCGGGATAAAGTGGTGTGGAAAATGACCGAATCCATGTGGGACGAAGTGATCGATACCGACTTGAAAGGTGTGTTTAATTATATCCGGGCAGTTTCTCCTGTTTTTAGAGAAAATAAATCAGGACGTATTATCACCATATCATCTATTAATGCCTTAAGGGGGAAATTTGGTCAATCAAACTATGCGGCTGCCAAAGCTGGCGTAATTGGGTTATCAAAAAGTGTTGCCAAAGAATTGGGGCGATCGAATGTCACAGTAAATGTTGTATGTCCGGGACTAATTGCCACAAAAATGATCCAAAGTATGCCAGATGATTTTAAGGAAAAAGCAATAGAAGAAATTGTGCTTGGCCGAATTGGGACACCTGAAGATGTCGCTGAAGTAGTTGCCTTTTTAGCAAGCGAAGGAGCCCGACACGTTACCGGGGAAGTGATCAAAGTAGATGGAGGACAATACATATAATGGCAAAAGCATTTTTAATCGATGGTTGTCGCTCACCCATTGGCCGTGGACATCCGGAAAAAGGAATTTATTCTAATCTCCGGGTGGATGAATTATGTGTTCAGGTTATACAATCCCTAATCGAACGCACCAAACTCGATCCTAAACTGATTGATGATTTCTATCTGGGCTGCGTTGGACAGCATCTGGAACAGGGGAAAAATCTGGCGCGTTTAATCCTCCTTTTGGGAGGTTTCCCGGACACAATTCCGGCTGCGACAATTAATCGCCTGTGTGCATCCAGTCTCACTGCATTACAAATGGCTGCGGACAGTATCAAAACAGGTCCCAATAATCAAATGCTCGTTGGCGGTGTGGAACATCTGGGTCACGTTCCAATGACGGCAGCACTGGGTTACCATCCGGAACTATTCAACGGATACGATATTCATTGGACTAACATGGGTCTGACAGCAGAAAAATTATCAGAAGATTACCAGATCAGTAAAAAAGAACAGGACTTGTTTACCATTGAATCCAATCAACGGTATTTTTCTGCGAAAAAAACAGGCTTTTTTAATAATGAAATTGTTCCTGTTTTGTTACCCGATGGACTGAGCATTGTAGATGACCAGGAACCGAGACTATCTACCCTGGAATCACTGGGAGGATTACGAACAGTGTTTAAAGAAAACGGTACCATTACCGCCGCCAACAGTTCAGGAATATCAGATGGTGCATGTATGGCATGGGTGGGCAATCAATCTGCTGTGGACCAGTTTGATGGAGAACCGCTGGCAGAAATCGGTCCAACCGTTAATGTGGGTCTCAACCCTGAACTTATGGGATTAGGTCCTGTTTTTGCCATAAAAAAATTATTAGACAAAACAGGATTAACCTTAAATGAGATCGGATTATTTGAAATTAACGAAGCATTCGCTGTTCAGGTCCTGGCATGCAGAGAAGAATTGGGAATCGATCCCAAAAAACTGAATATTCACGGAGGAGCCGTTGCTCTCGGCCATCCCCTTGGGATGTCCGGGCTGAGAATTGCTGTAACACTGGCCCATAGTATGATTGAAAAAAATGTACAATATGGCATTGCATCACTTTGCGTTGGCCATGGGCAGGGTGTCGCCATGCTGTTAGAACGATATAGAAATGATGGAAACTGAATTCGGAGACATCAAGGGCCGATATATTATTCTACTTAAAATAATGACCGTAAACCAAAATGATAAAGAAGTCTGAAAACAATGAGCCTGGTTAAAATTGAGTTAACGATTAACGGATTTACGCGATTTGTATTAGCGGACCCTCATGAAACCATTTTGGATACATTACGCAACCGACTCCATTTAACCGGGACCAAAAAGTGTTGCGATGAAGGAACCTGTGGTAGTTGCACAATCCATTTGGACGGAAAACCTGTCTTGGGATGCCTGACACCTACCTTACGTTGTGTCGGAAAAAATATTGTCACAATTGAAGGCATCAGTTCCGGAGAAGAAATCCATCCGGTCCAAAAACATTTGGTGAAAAATGGCGGCCTCCAGTGTGGTTTCTGTACTCCGGGAGTTGTCATGACCGCTATCCCGTATTTAGAAGAAAATCCAAATCCGACGGTGGGTGAAATCAAAGAAAGTCTTTCCGGTAATCTATGCCGCTGTACCGGGTATAAAAAAATTATTGAAGCGGTTAAAGACGCAGCAGAGGAGATGAGTTCATGAGCGGACCCATCGGAAAACCGACTCCATATATTGATGCTGTCCAAAAAGTGACCGGCCAGGCCATGTATACAGATGATTTTCAATTCCCGAATATACTCTATGTTGGTTTGCTTCGTAGTTCCCACCCCCATGCCCGAATAAAGAGCATTGATACATCTGCCGCTGAAAGAGACCCTTCTGTAGTCGCTGTGGTCATCGGTAAAGATTTACCTGTTTCTTTTGGTGTCCTCCCCATTAGCCCAGATGAAAATGCCATTGCTGTAGAAAAAGTTCGTTATATCGGTGAAATTGTGGCCGCTGTTGCGGCAGAAACAATTGAAGATGCAAAAAAGGCTGTAAAGAAAATCAAGGTTGAATACGACCCAATCCGATCTTTTCTTGAACCGGGAGAATCTCTTGAAGAGTGCGAACCGGAAGAACAAATTCATAGTCATTCAAGAAATAATAAAAATATCCACAAGACAGCAGAGCTCCGATTTAACGATCCTGAAAAAGAAATTGAATCGTCTCAATATGTTCGAAAAGAGAGCTTCAAATTTGCCGGGGTCACTCACGCCTTCACGGAACCCCATTCAACTGTCGCCATTTGGAATGGTGACAAAACACTCACGGTAATCAGTGCCACTCAGGTTCCCCACTATCTACATAAAAATCTTTCAAAGGTGTTGGGAATTCCCATGCATGCCATCCAGGTAAAAAAACCGGCTTTGGGAGGAGGGTTTGGGGGAAAAAGCGATCCGTTCGCTCATGAAATTATTACTGCTTATTTATCCAAAAAAACAAAACGTCCGATCAAATGTACCTTTAACCGGGAAGAAGTCTTTTTGGCAAATCATGGGAGACATCCTACCGAAATTGAAATGGCTGTCAGCTGCAGTCCGGACGGAAAAATAACTGCTTTGGATACTGACGTGATTATTGATGGTGGAGCATACGGCAGCTTTGGAGTGGTCACTTCTTACTACAACGGCGTTTTATTACAGGGCCCCTACAAAATAGATAAGCTGGGATTCCGGACAAGGCGCGTTTATACCAATAAACCTCAGTGCGGTGCCATGAGAGGTCATGGCGCTGTTAATCCACGCTATGCGATTGAAGTGGTATTAGATATGCTGGCCCATGATTTAAATGTAGATCCCTGTGACTTACGGATGAATAATTTTCTTCCTGAAAACACTATTACGGTAGGGCAATTGCGAATTACAAGTAACGGTATCCGGGAATGTTTGGAAACGGTCCGGGCAAAGTCCGGTTGGAATCAGCGGTATGGGAAACTTCCTTTCGGAAGAGGATTGGGAGTCGGTTGTGGATTTTTTATTAGTGGCAGCGCTCTTCCAATTATTTGGAATCGATATCCCCAGACAGTGGTTCATGCAAAACTTGATTTTGATGGTCGTATTGTGATGTTCAGCGGCGCCAGCGATATTGGCCAAGGGAGCGATACGATGCTGGTTCAAATAGCTGCGGAAGAGTTAGGCATCCCTATCAACCGAGTTCAAGTAGAGGTGGCTGACACAAAAATTACCCCCATGGATCTGGGGAGCTATTCCAGCCGGGTTACTTTTATGGTGGGCAACGCTGCTAAACAGGCAGTGGAAAATATTCGTCGTGAAATGATTGAAGCCATTTCAAAAGAAAAAGGATTACCAGCTAAAGAAATAATATTCGTTGATGAACGGATTATTACAAAGAATGGTGATTTGGACATTTCCTGGGATGAAGGAGTCGAAATTGGTTTGGCGGGCCGGGGAGCCATAGTAGAAAGTGGATTCTATATTTCACCCAAAATGGGAGGTGATTTTAAGGGTTCCGGCGCAGGGTTAAGTCCTGCCTACAGCTTTGGGACCTTTATTTCTGAAGTGGTGGTTCATCCCGAGACAGGGGAAGTAAATGTCGAAAAAATATGGGCCGCTCATGATTGTGGCAAAGCATTAAATCCATTGGCAGTGGAAGGTCAGATTGAAGGCAGTATCCACATGGGATTAGGCCAGGTGCTCTCAGAAGATATGCGATACGTTAAGGGACAAATTATGAATCCCAATTTCTTTGACTATCGAATACCCACCAGCCTGGATACACCGGAAATGGATGTGACCATTATTGAATCAAACGATAAAGAGGGACCCTATGGCGCTAAAGAAGCTGGTGAAGGTCCGATCCACCCTGTCCTCCCATCCGTTGGAAATGCTATTTTTGATGCAGTGGGAATCCGAATGATGGAATTACCGATTACACCGGATAAAGTATTGGCAAAGTTGAAAGATAAAAATAAATCATGAGTCAATATTTTCGACCTGCGACCCTTAAAGATGCCCTTTCCATTGCTTCTGAACAAAAAGGAAATTATACCTATTTTGGTGGAGGAACTGATTTACAAGTCTATCGCAAACAAATGCTTCTGGACAATGACACCATTATTGATTTGAACGATATTGTAGGTCCAGATCAAATCTATCAAGAAGGTGATTCCATCAAAATCAGTGCATTCACTACGCTTCAAGACATCCTTTCATCGCCTTTGATTCAGAAACACGCCCCTCTGCTGGCTGAAGCAGCTTTATCGGTTGCCACGCCCGTCATTCGGAAAACAGCCACCATTGGTGGGAATTTATTGGTGAATAACCGGTGTACCTTTTATAATCAATCAAAAGAATGGAGAGATTCTATTGGTTCCTGTATGCGGGACGTGGGCGAAATTTGCCAGGTGACCGGGGGAAAAAATAAATGTTTTTCCCGGAACGTGTCCGATACAGCTCCCGCATTGATTGTTTTAAAAGCATCAGTCCTAATTTATAACCAGAAAGGAAAAAAAGAAATTCCAGTGTTGAATTTATACGCTCCTGACGGGATTCATTTTCATGATAAATTGGAGGGAGATGCTATTCTCGCTGAAATATCTATTCCCGTCAATCCGAAAAAAACCTGGTTTAAAAAACTCCGGTTGAGGAAGGCGCTGGATTTTACTTCTCTTACCGTTGCCGCTTCCATCGACAGCTCAAAAATGGCTCGTGTTTGTTTGAACGGCATATCCATGTCACCTGTTCTGATTGAAAAACCGCTCAAAGACCTGACACTGGAACGAGTAATTGGCATCGCAAGAAAAAACTGCAAAACGGTGGATAATGATTTAATGCCTCTGAAATATCGCCGGAAAATGATAAATGTTTTTTTAAAAGAGTGGTGGGATTCTCTTCCAGAAAAATAATTAATTATATTTCTCCGACAGGAGGGGGAAAATAATCATTTTATTGTTTTGTTCGTAACGGAATATTTCCGAATGTCCAAATCAGAACAATGTTAAAAAAACTTACATTTCTTACGGCCGGTGAATCCCATGGACGTGGTCTATTAGGAATCCTTGACGGTTGCCCTGCAGGATTAGATATATCAGAAGATTATATCGACAATGAACTCGCCCGAAGGCAAATGGGGTATGGTCGGGGCGGACGGATGAAAATTGAAATCGACCATTCTGAAATCTGGTGCGGTGTTCGCCATGGGAAAACACTTGGCTCTCCTGTTGGTCTTCTCATTCATAATAAAGACTGGGAAAACTGGACTCAAAAAATGTCTGTGGCGCCCATGGAGGAAAAAGTAAAAAAAGTGACTCTTCCCCGCCCCGGGCATGCGGATTTAGCCGGGGTAGAAAAATACGGTTTTGATGATATTCGCAATGTATTAGAACGATCTTCTGCACGGGAAACAACCATGCGGGTCGCCCTTGGATCAGTATGCAGAAAATTACTTGAAGAGGTGGGGATTACTGTTGGCAGCCGTGTTATTCAAATCCATCAAGTCAAAGATGCGTCCTCCATCCATGCACAAATGTCTCCTACCAAATTAAATTTAACAGCAGATGCATCACCCGTCCGCTGTTTAGATAAGACTGCTGAAACCGCCATGATGAAAGCAATCGATGAAGCCAAAACCAATGGAGATTCCGTTGGCGGTATTTTTGAAGTTATAGCCACCGGCCTCCCTTATGGCCTAGGTTCCCATACTCAGTGGGATCGAAAACTCCAAGCGCGGATATCGGGACTGATGATGAGTGTGAATGCTTTTAAAGGAATTGAAATTGGCAGTGGTTTTTCCAGCGGAGAAGAATTTGGCAGCAATGTTCATGACGAAATTGGATGGGATGGTGATAAATATATTCGCTATTCCAATAATGCCGGTGGAATTGAAGGCGGCATGAGCAATGGTCAGCCTATTTACCTCAGAATGGTTATGAAACCGATTCCGACTTTAATAAAACCGCTCCGATCCGTTGATATTGAAACAAAGGAAAATAAGGATGCTCATAAAGAACGTACCGATGCCTGTGCGGTCCCGGCTGCATCTATTATTGCTGAAAGTATGCTTTGTTTTGTACTTGCTGATTCTTTGCTGGAAAAATTCGGCGGTGATTCCATGGATCAACTCAAAGCACATTTGAATGCCACTGCAAAATATTAAAATGAGTTTATGTGTTTTTATTAAAACGTGTTTTTAGAGTTTCATTCCTGAACACTTAAACATTTTATAACATGAACACCGGAAATATTTATTTAATTGGTATGATGGGATCTGGGAAGTCCACTGTTGGTAAATTGTTGGCTGAACAAATGCAAATGACTTTTCTTGATTTAGATGAAATTATAGAAACAAATACCCAAAAAACTATTCGCGATATATTTGAACAAGATGGTGAATTATATTTTCGGAAATTGGAATCGGAAGCACTGGTAAATGTAAATCAGGAGAATTCAGTCATTTCTTGCGGCGGCGGTATTATTTTAGATGAATTAAATAGAATTCAGCTGAAATCATCAGGTAAAGTTGTTTTTCTACAGGTATCTATTGAAGAATTATCAAAAAGACTACAAACTTTGGTAGATCGCCCTTTACTGAAAGGGAAAAAGATCGATGAAGAATTAACCAGTCTTTGGTCCGATCGAAAAGAACTTTATATAGAGACAGCTCACATTACTATTAATGTAGAGAGTCAAACTCCCAAACAAATCACTGAATTAATTATCAAAAGTCTGAACTGATGAAAACGATCCAAGTAAACTTGAATGAACGCTCCTACCCAATTCATGTCGCATCCGGATTATTGAAAGATTTTCCAACTCTATTGTCTTCTCATAATAATGGACAAAAGTGGGTAATCATTTCTCAGCCAGGTATTTTGGATCGCTATGGAAAAATGTTCGTAGATCAATTGTCAAACACAGAGTTTGATACGTTAATTTTAGATATTCCTACTGGTGAAAAGGCAAAAAGCTTTGCGGAATACCAAACTGTATTGTCTCGTATGGTGGTGGCGGGTTGCGATCGATCGTCTACGATTCTTGCTTTGGGCGGAGGTGTTACAGGCGATTTAGCAGGGTTTGCAGCAGCAACTTTTATGCGTGGAATTGATTATTTTCAGATTCCAACAACACTATTGGCAATGGTTGATTCCTCTATTGGGGGAAAAACAGGAATTAATATCGCAGAGGGAAAAAATTTAGTAGGTTCCATTTATCAACCGAAAGGTGTTTTGATTGACCCCAATATGTTGAAATCCTTACCCCAGAAAGAAGTCGTTTCAGGGTTGGGGGAAATCATTAAATATGGTGCTATTCGGGATAAGGATTTCTTCTATAAAATCTCCTTATGGTTGGATGATATTGATACTTTCCCGTTCGAAAAAGCGATCACTCGATCATGTGAAATTAAGGCTGCTATCGTAGCAAATGACGAACGAGAAGGAGATCTACGACGAATATTAAATTTTGGTCACACAATTGGCCATGCTTTGGAAGCATACATTGGATATGGGAAAATCCGACATGGTGAAGCAGTTTCATGGGGAATGATCTCTGCTGGTTGGATTTCCAATCAACTTGGATATTTATCAACAGATCAATATACTTTTTTAAAAGACACCATACAAAAGCTACCTTTACCATTTCTCCCAAAACTTGATCATGATAAAATGCTCTCTTTTGTAAAAAAAGACAAAAAAACAGTTTCGGGGAAATTGCATTTTGTCATATTGAATGAACTAGGATCGGCTAGAACAACAAATAAGGTTCCTGAAAATCTCTTGCTTGAATCCCTAAAGGAAATCCAATGAAAATATTAATTATTAATGGACCGAACTTGAATTTACTGGGAAAGCGTGAACCGGAAATATACGGTCATGAAACGTTAACTGATCTCGAATCATGGCTGGCTGCTACACCTGAAGTAAGTTCACATGACATTGAATGGTTTCAGTCCAATCATGAAGGTGAGATCATTGACGAGATTCACGAAGCAATGGAAAAATTCGACGGGATAATAATTAATCCTGGAGCCTTTACCCACTATTCGTACGCCATTCGAGATGCAATCTCTTCCGTAAATATACCAACAGTAGAAGTTCATATAAGCGATATAGAAAATAGAGAAGATTTCAGAAAATTATCTGTGATAAAGGATGTATGTATTAATCAAATAAAAGGATTGGGGAAAATAGGTTATTTAGAAGGAATAAAAATGTTGATAATTCAGGAATGATATTCCTGAATTGACTTTACTGTAATTTTCTTCTTTGACCTAATGGCGCGAACGGCCGCTTCCGCCCCGGATAAGGTTGTAATGGCTAAAATTCCTTTTTGAATGCAGGCACGTCCGATAGCTTCTTCATCATAGCGTGATTGCGCTCCAAGGGGAGTATTAATCACCAATTGAATTTCACCGTTTTTGATGCCATCCACCGCATTGGGGCGACCCTCCCCTACTTTGAAGATTGATTCTGCAGGAATCCCATTTCTCTTTAATTCAAGAGTAGTTCCTGATGTTGCAACAATCTCAAATCCAATTTCAAAAAGATCCCTTGCTAAGGGAATTGCGCTCAATTTATCTTGATCATTTACAGATAAAAATACCCGGCCATCTTCAGGAATGTTACTTCCGGCGCTGATGGTAGCTCGGCGAAATGATCCGCCAAAGGTGTTCGAAATTCCCATAACCTCACCCGTAGATTTCATTTCCGGACTTAAAAATATCGACTCTTCAGGGAATTTATTGAACGGCAAGACGGCTTCTTTTACAGCAATATGATTAATGTCATCCCAAGGTTTCAGGTTCATATCATTCAATTTTATGCCGGCTGCCAGTTTTACCGCTATTCTCGCAAGGGGAACATTCGTCGCTTTGCTCACAAAAGGTACCGTCCGACTGGCTCTGGGATTAACCTCCAGCACATAGACCTGTCCATCCTTGTAGGCAAACTGCAGATTAATAAGACCAATTACCTTTAATTCCAACGCTAGCGCTTTTGTAACCCGGATGATTTCTTCCAATGCTTTTGTTGTTATACGATAGGGTGGTAACACACAGGCAGAATCTCCGGAATGAATACCAGCTTCTTCTATATGTTGCATAATGGCGCCAATGTGGACTGTTTCTCCATCACACAGAGCATCCACATCAAACTCAAAGGCATCTTCCAGAAATTCATCAATCAAAATAGGGTGCCCTTCCGTAACGTCTGCCGAGCGGGCAATGTAATCAATTAGCTGCTCTCTGGAATAAACGATTTCCATGGCTCGGCCACCCAACACATAACTAGGTCGTGCTAAAACAGGGAAGCCGATTCGTTCTGCCACGTCTATCACCTCGTCTAATGTTCTTCCAGTACCATATTCCGGGCAGGTTACATTTAACTTATCTACAATTCGGCCAAATTTTTCCCTGTCTTCCGCCAAGTCAATACTTTCCGGTGATGTGCCTATGATCGGCACACCTGCATCCGCCAATGCATTTGCAATCTTCAATGGAGTCTGTCCGCCGAACTGAACGACCACCCCATTCGGTTTTTCAAACTCAACAATATTTAGTACATCTTCAAATGTTACTGGTTCAAAATACAACCGATCCACCAAATCAAAATCTGTACTTACTGTTTCCGGATTGCAATTAACCATAATGGTTTTGTAACCTAAGTCCTTCAATCCAAATACGGCCTGGACACAGCAATAATCAAATTCGATTCCCTGCCCGATCCGATTGGGACCACCCCCAAGAATCATAATCTTTTTACCTTCCAGCGGTTCAATCTCATTTTCTTCATCATAGGTAGAGTAGCAATAAGGTGTCTGTGCCTCAAATTCTGCCGCACAGGTATCCACAACTTTATAAGCTGGAAGTACATTTTGATTCTTTCGTAATGATCGGAATTCCACCTCGGTTTTCCCAACTATACGACCAATTTGCTTGTCCGAAAAACCATAATGTTTTAAGTCCCGTAAAGGCATGTTAATGCTTTTGGCAGAATCGATGATATGCTGTGTTTCTACCAACTTTTTAATTTGATTTAAAAACCACGGGTCGATTTTGGTCAAATCGAATACATCTTCAACCGATTGCTTTTCTAAAAATGCCTGTCGCACTTTCAACAACCGAAAGGCTGTTCCATAACGTAAGGCGGACATATCTAATGATCTGGAACGGCTGACATCCGGGTCCCCCTCTGCCGGAGGTTTTGATTCAAGTCCGTCCAATCCGACTTCCAATGATCGATACGCTTTTTGCAGACTTTCCCGAAACGTGCGGCCGATGGACATCACTTCACCCACGCTCTGCATTTGTACCCCAAGATGACCGGAAGCTGATGGAAATTTTTCGAAATCAAACCTGGGGACTTTCGTAACAACATAATCAATGGTGGGTTCGAAAGCAGCGAGTGTTTTCCCTGTAATGTCATTGGGTAATTCATCCAGAGTATAACCAACAGCTAATTTCGCTGCTATTTTTGCTATGGGAAATCCTGTAGCTTTGCTGGCCAGCGCCGAAGATCGGCTCACCCGTGGATTCATTTCTATCACAATCATTCGTCCATTTTCTGGATTCACGGCAAACTGCACATTGGATCCTCCAGTCTCTACACCAATGGTCCGCAAGCATTGAATCGCCCAGTTACGCATTTGCTGGAATTCCTTGTCCGTCAATGTCATGGCCGGAGCCACAGTTACAGAATCACCGGTGTGGATTCCCATAGGGTCTATATTTTCGATCGAACAAACAATAATGGCATTGTCGGCTCTATCCCGAATCACTTCCAGTTCAAATTCCTTCCACCCAAGTAAGGATTCTTCTATCAAAACTTCAGCAATTGGACTTGCCTTCAGACCGTTTTCAACAAGTTTTTGGAATTCTTCATAATTATATGCCATAGATCCGCCGGTTCCCCCCAACGTAAAGGACGGACGGATAATGACGGGGAATGGTAAATCATTCAGTAAATCAGATGCTTCATTCCACGTATGAACAAATCCACCTTTGGCTGTGTTTATTCCTGCTTTATCCATGGCTTTTTTGAATCGTTCTCTGTCTTCTGCTTTTTCAATCGCTTCCACCTGGGCACCGATAAGCTGAACATTGTATTTATCTAAAATACCTTCCCTGGATAAATCCATAGCCAAGTTCAGGGCAGTCTGACCTCCAACGGTTGGAAGAATTGCATCTGGTTTTTCCTTTTTAATGATGGCTGTTAAATATTCCGGAGTAAGTGGTTCAATATAGGTCGCATCTGCCAAATCCGGATCTGTCATGATTGTAGCAGGATTTGAATTAACCAAAATAACCCGGTACTTTTCTTCCCTAAGTGCCCGTGCGGCTTGTGTTCCGGAATAATCAAACTCGCAGGCCTGCCCGATGACGATAGGTCCGGCACCAATGATTAATATAGATTCAATATCCGTTCGTTTAGGCATAGTTTATTTGCCGCAGAGGCACCCGCCTGCCACATTTGAAAGAAGTAAAAAGGGGCGGGCAGGCAGAGAACGCGGAGAAAAACAAATAATAAATATTTGAAATAAAGAAAAACATCAATCTATCATTCCACAAATCCAACAATCCATTTTTTTATACGTCTCTGTGGCTAATCTTTAAAAAGATTGTCATCTAATCCCAAGTTTACTTTGTATTTGGAAAACTCCATCACAACAGTGCCAGCAAATTCTTTTTCATCTGCATCTATCTCTGCCTCTTGAGCTATTTTTTCAAAATCCTGTCTATCTGACATGGGTCCCCCAAAGGGATCGTGCATAGACCAGTTTTTTAATCCTTTAAATCCAAGTGAAAACGTTGTTTTCGATGGTAAGAATATGTCATTCACTTCTTCATAGTCGGAAACCAATTGAAATACCTTTTGAGAATCAACAATTGTTTCTGCTTTGGTTATGACCCATCTTTCAGTATCCACCCATAGATTCATTATAATATTGGGAATTTTATCACTATCAATGGGGATATCTATGGAATCAGGTATAACCGATCCCGTTATGAGCCAATGATTTCTATTGTTCAATTGTTCTCTACCTATAACTGCTATGGATTGAAGCATATCTAAAAATTTATCCGGTGATCCTCCCAATCCCGTTTTTGGTACAATGGCAAATCCTCGGGATTTTATTTTCACTTTATTTGGCGCTTTATAATACAGTTTGATCTTTTTCCGCGGCATCCGTAGACCCGTCATTTTCACAGATATTTTAATATTGACCGAATAATCTT
>CAZBEY010000031.1:0-22699 GCA_964491015.1 uncultured bacterium
CTGGTTAATAGAATCCATTTTAACCATTTTGTCCACCATGGCCCATGAGCACTTTTGAACCTGTTTCCATAAAGGTAGTACCGGCGGGCCCAACGGAAATTGCTTTGGCAGTAATAGTTGCATCTCCTGAAACCGACACCCAATTATCATTAACGTCTAAATATTTCACATCCACTGCATTGGAAAGTGTCACTGTGGCAGGAGATTCAAAATGAACGCCTGAGTTGCTGTATAGAGTGGCGCCATAGACGTCGGAATAAACTTGGTCAGTCCAGGAACCATCGGGGAGCAATTCACCGCCCTGCGATAGATAGACATTGTTCGGATCTGTTTTATGTCCGTATACAGTCCCGTATGGAGGATCCACTTGGATTTGCGAACTGGGACCTTCACCTTTAAGCATAACTCCTTGAGGAATTAGAAATGATGGTGTTGTTTCTAACACTTCTTTCCCCTGATAGGTTAGGGGCTCTTGATTGATTTTATCTTCGCAACCCATAAATATTCCGAAAACGAACAATAGCATTAATTTATTTTTCTGATCCATTTTGATTCTCCCACATTATTATGTTATCAATTACAATTGCTGGAGTGATTCTAAATGTATGATTTGAATAAGTCAAGCATTATTTACGTAAAATGAAATTATTACGGAATATTTTTGTAAATATATCGTAATTTTTTCAAATAATATAATAATCTACGATATTTATCAGAGTTAAATGAAAATTTACGCTTCTATTTAACCGGCACTGGTTAGTGTCCAGCTTAAAGTCCTCCCCAATGTGGGGAGGATTTAGGTGGGGATATATAAATTGCAGATTTCCGATTACAATAAAAGTGAATACATAATAAGTCCCTCACATGAAATTTGAACAAGTTCGGTGATTTTATGTCACCCCTTCAGGGTTAGTGTACTTTTCATCACCTTGAGAAGGCGGTAAGGAAAATTTTCGGCTAATTTAACGTGCTGCTTTTCCACCTTCTTAAGGTAGTGATTTACTTTTACAACACAAGGAGCTATACCAATAAGGCGGGAATCTTCCTTTTTTAAGAGAGATTTTTACCATGAAATCCCCCTCTGTCTTTCAGATTTCCCCCGAATCGGGGGAGACAAAAAAGTTCTCTCCAACACAGCTGCTACGATTGGTTTGGCATATAAAACTTTGCGATTTTGTAGGACCAGCATCCTGCTTGTCCCTCTTTAAACTTAGAAATAAAGTTCATTTTTCACTTAACTCAATAGGTTTTACAATTATCGTCTGTTTTATGATAAGAATCGTTCAATTTAGGTTAAAGAAAAACTTTCCGGAAGGTAATGATAAATCGGGATGTTCTAAACTCAGAAGGAGCGTCACCATTATAAATAAGTGAAACAACCCCGAATGGCTGATATAATCGCAAGAATGTCACCCTTTCAGAATTCGTTGTTGATAAAGAAATGTTATATCTCGAAGTACCTCAATCGTCCTAATTCTCGGAACTTTTGGGCAATCTCTTTACTTCGGGAGAGAGCACATCATTGACATCATGACTTGATTCTACAAAGGGAGATAATTTCGGCTTTCTAATCCTATGACAATGTTCTTGTTTTTAAAAATAAAATTGAAAGATTTATTACGATTCCGATACTATGCGATGGGGAAAATCCGTCGCTGGAGGGGCAGTACAGGCATGAAAGTAAAATACAGGCGGGTAATTCAATTTTCCGTAATTTCAGCCCCATGTCCACAGACCATATACGCAATTTTTGTATTATTGCCCACATTGACCATGGTAAATCCACCTTGGCTGACCGGCTCTTGGAAGAGACGCACACATTGTCCAAAAATCAGATGAAAGACCAGGTTCTGGATAGCATGGATTTGGAGCGGGAGCGGGGGATTACCATCAAAAGTCATCCAATTCAAATGCATTATAGTCACACCGATGGGCAGGAATATATTTTCAACTTAATCGATACACCGGGGCACGTGGATTTTTCTTATGAAGTGAGCCGGTCTTTGGCTGCGTGTGAAGGCGCTCTTTTACTGGTGGATGCCGCCCAGGGAGTGGAAGCTCAAACGGTGAGCAATACGTATTTGGCTATTGAAAGTGACCTGGTGATTATTCCCGTTATCAATAAAATTGATCTCCCCAGTGCCCGGATAGAAGAAGTGACTGACCAACTGGTAGAACTGATTGGATGCGATGAAGATGAAATTGTTCAAACCAGCGCCAAAAGCGGAGCCGGAGTTCAGGAAATATTCGATGCTATCGTGCATAGAATACCGGCGCCGAAAAATAACAATGATGCACCTCTTCGAGCTATGATTTTTGATTCCATGTACGATAATTACAAAGGCGCTATTCCTTATGTGCGCGTCATGGATGGTGTGCTAAAAGCGGGAACACATGCTATGTTTTTCGCTCATGACAAAAAATATGATATCACCGAAGTGGGGCACTTCGTTTTGAAGCAAGTGAAAACGGATGAATTACGCTCAGGCGATGTGGGATATATTTTGGCCAGTATTCGCGATGTGGATGATGTCCGTCCCGGAGATACATTGACGACGAAGGAAAGCCTTGCTTCAGAACCACTCCCGGGATATAAACAAATGCAGCCCATGGTTTTTTCCGGACTTTATCCTTCAGATGCAGACGATTATGAACAACTCCGCTCTGCCTTGAACAAGTTAAGATTGAATGATGCTTCACTGCTTTTTGAACCGGAAACGAGTGAAGCCCTGGGGTTTGGTTTTCGCTGCGGATTTTTAGGGTTGCTTCACATGGAAATTATCCAGGAGAGGTTAGAGAGAGAATTTAATTTGGGATTGGTCACAACATCACCCAATGTCAGTTATCAGCTTACGTTGAAAAACGGCACAGAAATAGAAGTGCATACACCTGCCGATATGCCTGAAAGCGGTAGGATTTCGGACATCAAAGAACCGTTTGTATCTGCTGAAATTATTACGCCAAAAGAATACATTGGCAACCTCATGAAACTCTGCCAGAGAAAACGGGGTATATATAAGAATACCGATTACTTAACCAAAGATAAAGCACAGCTTCACTATGAATTACCTTTAGCGGAAATTATTTTTGATTTTTACGACAAACTCAAGTCTGTGTCCAAGGGGTACGCTTCACTGGATTACACCTTTACCGATTTTCGAATTGGAGATTTAAAAAAATTGGATATTCTCATTAACGGCGAACCGGTGGATGCATTGTCCATCATCACCCATTCGGTGGATGCATTTCACCGGGGACAGGCATTATGTTCCAAGTTAAAAGAACTTATACCGCGACAAATGTTTGAAGTGCCCATCCAGGCATCGTTGGGGTCGAAAATTATTTCCCGCGCTACGGTGAAAGCATTGCGGAAAAATGTGACTGCAAAATGTTACGGCGGTGATATTACGCGAAAACGGAAACTATGGGAAAAGCAGAAAGAAGGGAAGAAGCGCATGAAAAAAGTTGGAAAAGTAGACATCCCCCAGGAAGCCCTACTCGCTGTACTACAAATTGATTCCGACTAAAAAAGTTCGTAAGTGTTCAAGTGTTAAAAGAGAAATAGTATTAATATTAATCATCATGGTGTCATCCAATCAACATTCAATTCCTGTTGTCGCTGTAAGGCATGCCCATCCCTGTCTGTCGGTTGGCAGGCGTTCACGGGTCACCAGTTACCAGTCACCAGTTACCAGTCACCAGTTACCAATTACCAGTTACCAGTTATTACCTTCATCACCTGATTATGTCTGAAGACGCATCATCTTATTGGTCAGAAACGCACTCTCCGTTGTATAGCTTTATTTTTACGATGCCTCTTTTCGTGTTGTATGAAATCGGCACTCTATTTTTATCTTCGGAAGATATTCTTATCTTGAGGAACGGGGCAGATGTTTTAATGAAGCAGGTATTGGGAATATTTGGAATTTACGGCGCTTATGGATTCAGCGCCTCTTTCATGGTTGGATTTACGATTGCTTTTTTACGCCAGAAAAAATCCCTCAAAACTTTGGTGATAAAAGGCGAATATTTATTAACAATGTTTTTTGAATGTATTCTTTACAGCGCTCTATTGTTTGTCCTTTTGGGTTTTTTTCAAACCTTTTTAATGTCTCCGGTGTCAAAAGGAATATTACAGCAGGTCGTATTATCTCTGGGGGCGGGGATTTATGAAGAATTTGTTTTTAGGGTAATCCTCATCATCGGGATCGCTCACATATTGGGATTTATTTTTCAATGGAATAAACACGTTCGCTATATGGGCGCCGTGATATTAGCAGCAGTCATTTTTTCCCTATTTCATTTTGTCGGTAATTATGGAGATTCATTTTCATTTGATTTATTTTCCATCCGTTTTTTTGCTGGAATCATATTAGGAATTATTTACGCAGTACGTGGATTTGGCATTGCGGCTTATAGCCATGCATTCTACGATTTAATTGTCCTGACTATCATTACAACCAATTGAAGATTTGATTAACATCATATTAGGAACAACCTCATGATTAAAAAGTGGCTCATATTCATTTTCTTTTTTCCATTTATTTTACAGGGTGAACACGTCATGGACCCTGTGAATATCAGCATTTATTCGGAATATTACTATCACGGCGTCATGGCAGAGATTGAAACGATTGTGGAATTTGAGGAGGATAGCGTTGATTTTTCATTTACGATTCCTGTAAGGACAGATTCTGTATTTCTCATAAAGGGAATTCCCAGTCAGGACAGCAAAATTATTTCCATCGATTTAAATGATTTGGGAAAATCCAATACAATTCATTTTTCATTATCAGAACCCCAATTCCGGTTGTTTGTGTTTTTCAATCCATTTGACGATGAACATGAAAAATCTTTTACATATCCGTTTGGTTCAAATTTTAAAATGAAAAATGTACACCTCGCCATACAGGAACCGGTCATGGCTGAAAATTTTTCAATTTCCAGAGAGATTTCTTCCGAATCGAGCGACCAGCATGGAATCAAATTTGCCACAGTTCATGTGGGAGAGGTTGATGAAAATATTGTAGAGACCGTATCCGTAACATATCATAATCATACCGGCAAAACAACCATCGAAACATTGCGGGATCAGTTAGGTGGTGAAAGCGGTCAAAATGCGAACCCTCACGACGTCATCGAAGAGAAGCCCAAAAGACATCGATTACTCTTATGGGAACCGTTGGCCATTCTTGGTGTTTTATCCTTTATTATCGGTTTAATGTATTATTCAAAAAATAAGAAAACCCCTTTCATTGAAGGAAAGAAGAATTATTGTCCTTCCTGTGGTAATAAACTGAATGAGGGTGGCAAATTCTGTTCAAATTGTGGAGAAAAAATATCATGATACCTGTTTTGTTTGAAATCGGTCCCATTAAAATATATTCATTTGGATTTATGCTCGTGGTGGCTTTTTATACTACTTACTATTTACTTCAAAAAGATATGAAACGACTGGGATACGATGTAAAAATCGCTTCGGATATTGTATTTGCAGCCGCTGTGGGAGGTATTCTGGGTTCAAAAGTATATTATTTAATCGAAAACTTTGGCAGGGTAATTGATGATCCGATCGGTATGATATTCAGCGGGTCAGGATTGGTATTTCTTGGAGGACTAATGGGCGGAACCCTGGGCGTCACCATTGTTTTGCATAAGAATAAATTACCGTGGATTAATTTTGCCGATATTGTGGCGCCGCTGCTTATTTTAGGTTATGCCATTGGCAGAGTCGGTTGTTTTCTTGTGGGTGACGACTATGGTATTCCCACCCATTTACCCTGGGGACTCTCTTTCGAAAATGGATTACCGCCCACCAGCTATTACGTATTTCAAACGTATTATCCCTGGATAAACCTGACCGGTTTTGAACCGGGGCTCCTCACCGTCCACCCGACTCAATTATATGAAGTAACCTTGGGACTGATTATTTTCGCATTTTTATGGAATCGCAGAACCAAAATAGTGGTGGCAGGCAGCTTGTTTTTCACCTATTTTATTTTGGCGGGAATCGAACGGTTTTCTATTGAATTTATCCGCACGAATAACCATTATATGTTTAATTTAACCGGAGCTCAAATCATTTCAGTTATCATGGTCATTATTGGAACCGTTGGATTATTGCGGCCCGTCTCCACACCAATATCAAAATCATAATTTCTTTAGCTAAGGGATTGTGAAATAATAACCTTTACAAAATTGAAGAAGTTAATTTGCTTATTTTCAAGGCATAAAAGTTGCAAATAACCACGGTTTCTTTAAAACTTTTATAACATAAAAAATATGCAAGAGAGCAAGTCAAGATGTATCGGTTATTGTGTAACGGTCTTTAAACGGCTGCTGGTTTTCATGGGGCTCTGGGTGCTTTCCTACGCCCAGGAACCATTTTCGCTCATTTCAGAATTATCAATTTCTGATTTAGACTCGACCATTTCGCCAACACATATTTCCTTTTTAGGGGGAAATAAATTCGTCATTCTGGATGGGAAATCCCGAGAACTGATTTTGATCGATAGAAATAAAATCATTCATCGTATCGGTAGTTTTGGGCAAGGATTGGAATCATTTTCAGAACCATCGGATATGATTGTGCAAAATTTAAAGGTATGGATTAGTGATAGGAGTGAACATGTCATTCAGCAATATGATTATTTATTGAATTATGTAGGAGAAGAATGGATTGATAAAACAATAACTTATCCATTCTATACTGATATTCTGATATATAACCCCTTAGGAAAACCCTATATATTTTCAAAAACTTATGGTGAATTATGGTCTTTAGAAGAAGCAAGTTGGCCATTTATCGATTTGAATCAATTAGGATTGGATGGAAGCAATATTTTGGACATATCTTCGGACGATGTAGGAAATCTGGCTGTGTTGACACAATTTAATATGGTACTGTTGTTTAATCGGTTTGGACGCCTGCTAAAACGAATAATGATTGATCTGGATGAACCGATATTTGTAATCAATTTTAATCATCAATGGCTTGTTTTGAATGTAAAAGGAATGGGAAGAACTATTGACAGTGAATTGCTGCAAACCGCTAGTTTAAAAGACGATGAAATGATTGTTGATACTGATGTAACTTTGCAGAGTATGACCGTCCTGACGAACCAGCGAATTCTGGTTTATGAATGAAGAGTTTATTCCGAAAAGGTGTTGATACATCTCTAGGATGGCTTTTTTCAAAATGTAGTGCAGACATTCCCCGCCTGCCTCGTCTGGAAAATATTGAAGGGGGCGGGCAGGCTGTCTGCACTATGACAGACAACTGTCGTACCTTTATTTTATTTGTTGTGTTTTTAACCTCACTTATATGGGGACAATCTGATTCCAATCTTGATTCACTAAATGCAGAGACTAATCAGGATAAGGAAGAGAATAATCTAATTGAATTAAGTATTCCTCAATCGATCGGTCCCATGTTCATGTATTTACCCATGATGGATTCTCTACAGGAAGGTATATTGACAGATCAAAAGATTGATTCAGCCACACAGATAAAACCGTCCGGGAATTCTGATGTGCTTTCAACAGGCACTATTTACCGTTCAATTTCAATGTCCCCGATCGCAGGGGCTGATATGACAGGCGGACTACGGATGCAGCTCCAGGGACAACTGAGCGAGAAGATGCAGATAAATGGTGTATTATCCGATGAACAATCTCCAATTCAGCCTGAAGGTAATACCCAGTCATTAGAGGAAATTGATCAAATTTATTTTTATGTTACACATCCCCGGTTTCAGTTGACAGCCGGGGATATTACTCTGGATAATAATAGCGGAAAATACAATAATATAAGCAAAAGACTTATTGGACTAAAGAATGACTTTAATATTAATGAGTGGTCTGGTTCTGTCGTATTTGCCGGTTCTAAAGGCCATTATCGCCAAAAAGAATTTAAAGGATCGGAAGGGAAACAGGGTCCATATTTCCTGGATTCTGAATCGGGGAACAGGAATATTGTTATTCAAGCCGGCACTGAACGATTGTGGCTCTCGGGAAAGCGTCTTGTCCGGGGGGAGAATCAGGATTATACAATCGACTATTCCACAGCTGAAATCTATTTTACCCCAAAACACCTGATCTATTCCGATTCTGATATTCTTATTGAATATCAATATACCGACTTCCAATACTCAGAAAATATCACCGGCGGAACAATGAATAGGAACATAGGTGAGAAGGGTGCCATGACCTTTTCATGGTTAAGGGAGAAAGATCAGATTCAGGGCGCTTCATTCAATATTCCCGACAAGGATTTAGACCTCCTAAAGGCAGCAGGGGACGTAATGATTACTCAATCAGGGGTCTTTGAAGATTCAACAGGAGACTATATTCAGACCGAAGGAGGATATTATGAATACCTGCCGGATGACACAACGTCCGGTAGTCGATTTCAAATCACATTTTCAAATGATAATGAACATGGTTCATATCGACGTTTAATATCTCCTTCCGGAATAATATATTATGAATTTGTACCCGTAAATATGAGAAACGTTGGCGACGACCTATATAGTCCGGCGAGGACATTGATCAGTCCGGTGGAGACGCAATTGGTAGAAATCTCCGGACAATATTCTTTGGGGGAAAATACAGCATTGAAAATATCGACAGCTGTGTCTGGCTTTGATCAAAATTTATTGTCTTCAAAGGATGATAATGACAATATGGGCATGGCTTACGCCGTGAACGTTTCCAACGATGGGATCCAATTATCGGATAAGATGACAATGAGATTATCATTGGATACCTGGCAGGAAAATGATCCCTTTCAGCCCCTTCAAAGAGCGAGACCGGCACTATTTTACCAAGACTGGAATATCAAACCTTTTCCGGATGCTCATGAGAAATATACGGAAATTGAAACCGGACTAATGATTGGAGAAGTGGGGAACGGGTCTGTTTCAGCGGCATCATATCATCTTGGACAGATGTCCTTTAACAGGCTTTATTCAACCTTTAACGGAGGTATTCATAATGTCCCTCACATGAGTATGCGTTTGAGTGAAATAAATGGAGAAACCGGATTTTTCCGCCAGCGGAGCAGTACAATCGAGATTTTACCGGGATACTGGCATCCTTTCTATGATTTTAAGTATGAGGAGGCAGAACATATTAACCGTTTCGATCATCATACCATTGGAATCAAATATGCTAAGGATCAGTGGCAAACGTCATTAGGAATTGGTGAGCGGTTAGACTATTTAGAATCTGATTCAACAAAAAATGGACTGGAATTCTGGTCTGAAGGACTCTTCGGCAGTTTTGATTTATTGGCGAAAAATGTTAACGGCTGGACACAGGAAGTTGTCATTCGGCGACGAATTAAAAATGATAAGTTAGCCAACCGGCACTATAATTTTACATTAGGCAGAATCCAGTCAACATTCAGAAAGCCGCAACGTCCCATCCGATGGAATCTGAAAGCATCCCTGGAAGAAACATTCACGGAATCCCGGTCATTGGTTTATGATTCTGTCGGTGTTGGTCTGGGCGATTATCGCTATGATTCTGATTTTAATGAATATATAAGCGATCAAAATGGCGATTATCTTGCCTATACTGTTTTTACAGGTGACCGGCATCCAACAACCAAATTGGATGGACTACAAATAATTGATTTTGATTTTGGTAAATCGAGATTAACAAAGCTGAAAGATTTCACATTCAGGTCGGAGATGCGGTCGAACATTGAAGGAAATATTTCTTGGGGACAGTCATTTTTAAATCCTGATTTGGGCGACACGTCTTTTTCCAGATCCAAATGGAGCATGAGAAACGAATTTGAATATCGATCCTCAAAAACAAATCGACTAATCAAAATATGGCATAAATTATTCCGAAATTTTGATGGGTTAGATCAACGGGGACAAGATCTTCAAATAGATAAAGAGCAGGGAATTGAATATAGACAACGGATTAGAAAAGGCCTGACGGGTGAAAACCAAATAACGTATCATTATAATCGAACGGAATCGACTATATCTGTCCTTCGGGAGCGATATAGTAAAGGATTATGGCTTGAGGGTGATGTAAAATGGAGAAACGAACCATGGGCATTCGAAGGAGGAATAGAATATGGGAACGATAAAGGAAGGCACCGTGCTATCGAGTTTTTAGGGCAAGCCATCGGTTTGAGAATTGATATTTTAAGATTCATCGGTGTACAAGGACGAATTCAGTCCCGATTCGAATGGTTCCAAACAACGACTGATGCTGATATCCCGTCGCTCCCGCCGGAGGCGTTGAATGGACTGGCATTGGGTCAAACTATTCGAGCAAATCTTCAAGGACAATTTGTTGTTGGGAATGGTGTTTCAATTAACCTGTCCATGAATTATATTTCTGATCAGAGATACGACCAATTTATTACGCTGAATGGAGAAGTTCGTGCGTATTTTTAAAATCATCTTCCTATTACTATATTCGGTATCATTAGGGCAGACCATATCAGTTTTCGTCGATGAAAAACCGATATTCGATCAACAGATTGATTCTATCGAGCAGGTATTATCTGATGATTTAATCCGACGTGGATATTTCGGAGGGAAAATGATCTTATCGGAAAATAACCGGGACAGATTATCTTATCAATTTGTGAACGATTCAAAGGTTATTGACGAGTTGTCCTTCAGCCCGTCCATCCCTATTAATGCTGACATATTAGAAAAAATGTTTTCACCATTATATAGAATAAATCAAGTTAACTCAATCGGGTCATTTGAACGCCGGCTCCATTCCGGTTATTCATTCATCCCTGATGATTCGATGATTACCTTTGGTCGAGTGGATGATACCAAGCTTGGTGCATTTATTGATTTTGTACCGGAATTCAATAGTCATTTTTCAGGCATAATAGGCGCCATTAACAATGATAATGGGAATTGGAGTTATTCAGGCGAAGTCGAAATGAGACTCGAAAATTCCTGGCGGACAGCAAGTGCAACAGATATGATCTGGAAACGATACAATGAAGAATCACAATACATAAGATTTGCCCATGAAGAACCATATCCGCTTGGGTTACCATTTGGTGTAAAAATTGAATATGATCAAGATTTTCGCGACGGAGATTATGTCTTGAATAAAACAACCGGTGCATTTTCCGTAATAAATAAATCAGGGAAGTGGTATTTTGGAGGCAGTAAAGAAGTATTAGCTCCAACAGTCAAAGGAGATTCTGCCGGAATTGAATCGTTTCATTCTGAATCGTTCAGCATGACATTTATTTCTGACAGTCGAAATGATCGATGGCTGCCTACCGGAGGGTACTTTTTGGAAGTGAATACAGAAATCGGAGAAATGAATAAAATAGGATCCACATTCAAATTCAATATGATTATTGAAGAATTGCTTTCATTGACGAATCATTTTTCCGTCCAATTGAAATTGAATAATAGCGGTGTATGGAATTCAGATAAAATTGAAAGCGTTCATGAAGGGCAATTGATCAGATACGGTGGATATAATTCCATCAGAGGCTATGAGGATGATATTCTAAAAAGTGATTTAGTTTCTGTACTTAATGGTAATATTTTATTCATTCCGAATAATAGTATACAGTTGTATCCATTCGTTGATTTGGCGTACAATTACGGGTCGGTAGAATATTCCAGAGGGTTTGGCATTCGTCAAAGAACAAATACTTCAGTACTTGAAATCAGTTTTGGTTGGCCCGGGGATGTTGCTTTTTCTGCCGGAAAAGTTCATGTTAAATTCACCAGCTTATTAGATTAGCATTATGAAAAATTTATTAACCATCATAGTCATTAGTACGTCTTTATTCCTGACCGGATGCGGTAAACCGGTCTCAAAGGGCGCTGACGATGAATTAATTGTCCTTGCTTCATTGGAGGACAGAGATGCTGCATTATCGATTCTTGGCCATATTTTCAGCGACACATTGTTTACCCCTGCTCCGGAACCGTATTATAAATCAAAATTTGTCCGGCCGAGTGAAATTGGAAAAATAAAAAATCATCCAAATATCGTGGTTGTTTCCATCAATAATGACTTAACCAATCCCGGGACTAGTTTGGTGAAAGAAATGTTGCCGGAAAATACATACAGCGCTTCCAAAAATGGGCAGCCGTCTTTTATTCTGTCGCAGGACGTCTATGCCGATAGACAAACCATGCTTGTGATTAGCGGTTCTTCACCACAAGAGCTGATAGAGAAGACTGTAGACGTCAATCAAAAAATATATGATTTATTTGAACAGCAATTTATCGATCGTCAAAGCAGATTCCTGTTTAAGCGGGCGCGTAAAGAAGAATTGGAGGAAGAATTATTTAATAAGTATGGCTTTGGCATAAAGATTCCCTGGGGATTCTCTGTTGTAATAGATAGTGCGGATGCCAATTTATTCTGGATTGGAAGGGAACAGCCGTTTCGTTGGATTATTATCCATTGGGAAGATGGAATGGTTATTCATGAAGAAACGGAAGCTGAGGCTTTTGCAAAAAATATTCCTACACGATTTTTTAGCCATATTCGTTATATTGATTACAAATTTCACACAAAACCAATTTTGTTTAATGAATGGTCAGGATGGCGGTTGACTGGCTTATGGGAATCGATTGAGGAAGCCCAAGGCGGCCCTTTTATTGCTTATACTTTTTATGATGGTATTACGGATCGTACCTATTATATCCATACATTGATTTTTAGTCCCGGTGAAGACAAATATTTATTTCTTCGTCAGTTAGATATTATCGCTCACTCGTTTTATGTGGAAAAGGAAAACTCTTGAAAAAAGTATTAGTAACAGGTGCAGCCGGACAATTAGGGGAATCCCTGCAATTGCATAGATATAGCACTATTAAAACAGATGTAATCCAATCAGATAAATCTGAAAATATCACCATACTGGATATTTCAAATGCAGACCAAGTAAAGAAATTATTGTATAAGGAAAACCCGGATATGCTTGTCCATTTAGCTGCCATGACAAATGTGGATGGATGTGAATTGAAGCCCGACCTTGCTCATCAAATAAATGTACAGGGAACTGAAAACCTGCTAAACCATTTTAACGGTAAATTTATGTTTATCTCCTCCGACTATGTGTTTGATGGATCAGACGGACCCTATAGCGAAGGAGATAAAGTGCGTCCAATCAATATATATGGGCAAACAAAATTGGAAGCAGAAGAAAAAGTCCGGGAATTATCTAATAATTGGATTATTCTCAGAACGAATGTTGTATGGAATATTGGAGGAAATTATAAAGCAAGCTTTGCAGATTGGGTTGTGGAAGAATTAAAAAATAATCGAAAGATACGAATCGTCGACGATCAATGGAATAACCCCGCATGGACGGTAGATTTAAGCAGAGTCATTGAACAGTTGCTCCATTTTGATGCATCAGGTGTTTACCATTATGGAAGCGCAGATCAATTAAATCGTTATGAATTTGCCCGTCTTATTGCTAATGTATATGAATTGAACGATGACCTAATAGAACCCATTACAACAAAAGAACTGAACCAACCGGCAAAACGGCCGTTAATATGCGGACTGAAGACAAATAAAATTGAAGATGATTTTAATATTATACCCCCGAGTACTATTACTAATATTAAAGAAGCTAAAACCCTTGCGATGAAATGAAAACATTAATTATTTCTCCAACATACAATGAAAGTAAAAATATTGCTGATCTAATTGAGCATGTATTTTCCCTTAATGAACATTATCACCTACTGATTATTGATGATAATTCGCCGGACGGAACGGGCGATCTTGTGGAAGGATTTCAAAGGAGGTATAAAAATCTATATTTGGAAAAACGTCCCGGGAAAGCCGGATTGGGTACTGCTTACTGTCATGGTTTTAAATGGGCGTTGGAACGCGATTATAAAATAATCGTGCAAATGGATGCTGATGGCTCTCATGATGCCAATGAAATTCCGGAAATGATACACCTTTTAGAAAAAAATGATGTGGTAATTGGCAGTCGATATGTTCATGGTGTCAGTGTGGTGAATTGGCCTATTCGTAGATTGATTTTGAGTTATGGGGCAAATCTATATTCAAGGGTTGTAACCGGACTGCCTATTAATGATGCTACGGGGGGATTTAAAGTATGGAAACGGGATGTATTAGAAAACATCAGTTTATCCTCTGTTCGGTCTCAAGGATACTCGTTTCAAATTGAAATGAATTTTCGAGCCTGGCAAAAAGGGTATAAAATTGGAGAACATCCCATTATATTCATCGATCGCACAGTCGGAGACTCAAAAATGTCCCGCGCAATTATGATTGAAGCTGTTTTTATGGTGTGGCGTTTACGGATATGGAATATCTTCGGTTGGTATAAGTGAAGCGTGGAAGATGGAATAGTGGATAAACGGATTGTTGCCTGCCCGTCGGTCAGTCATGGACTTTGCGAAAGTCTCTCCCGATGCGTATGCTCAACTATTCTTTTCCAAATAAATCCAATTCTTCCAGACTCGGTGGATTGAAATTAGAAACAGAATGGAACTGGCTTTAGAAATAATATGGTTAATATGACAAAAAAAGTTTCTGTCCTTATTGTCAGTTACAATGTGAAGAATTATTTGGATCACTCCATCGATTCATTATTGCATTCAGATTATAAAAATATTGAAATAATTGTTGTTGACAATCAATCATTTGACGGAACGGTTGACCACTTAAAAAATAGATATAAAAGCGTAAAATTAATTGCCAATGATCAGAATTTGGGATTTGGAAAAGCAGTTAATCAAGCAGGAAAAATAGCAGAGGGCGATTATTTATTAATTATTAATCCTGATACGGTTGTACAGGAAAATTCTATTACCACATTCGTACAATACATGGAAGAACATGAGAAAGTTGGGTTGGTTGGCCCTAAGATCCTTAATGCAGATGGAACACTTCAACCCGCCTGTAAACGGTCATTCCCGACTTTGAATGTTGCCATACCAAAAATATTAGGGTTGGATAAACTATTCCCAAATTCAAAGTGGGCAGGGAAGTATAATTTATCCTACCTGGATCCTGATCAAACACATGTGGTCGATGCCATCAGCGGTTCATGTATGTTTTTAAGGAAAACGCTTTATCGGGACTTAAATGGATTTGATGAAAGATTTTTTATGTTTGGTGAAGATTTGGATTTGTGTTATCGAATATGGCTAAAGGGATATGAAATTCATTACCTTCCAAAAACACAAATTGTTCACTACCAAGGCGAGTCAGTGAAATCTGCCCCATTTGACAGCATCAATGCATTTTATAAAGCCATGATACTCTTTGCGGGAAAGCATTTTTCAACCAGTACAGGACTTTTAACAACGTTTGCGATAAGAACAGGAATCCTATTACGTAAAGCCATCACAATATTGGTGGAGATGCGGTCACAGATTTTATCAATCATTTTTGATGCAATTGTTGTTACCGCTGCTTTTCTGATTGCAATTCCATTTCGATTTGATCATTTTGAACCGGTTGTATTAAGCCGCGGGTTGGTTCCGGCTGTTTATATTGTCTTCTGGATAGCGGTTGGTTCTTTATTTCAGCTTTACTCCCGGTACATATTATCTTATACGCGTGCTGTACTGTCATCATTGACAGGCTTTTTTATAGCTGCAGCTTTCACATATTTTTTCAAACAGTACGCTTTTTCTCGTTTAGTGATTATTTTTGCCACGATCATTATTACAATTTTTATTCCCGGATGGAGAATATTAGTTCATTATCTCACATCACGGGGATTATTAAGACCTATTAAGGATAAACATAATATTCTTTTTACACGTAAAACGTTAATGGTTGGTTCAGAAAGTGAGGGCGTACGCATCGCAAACCATATGTTAAAGCGGTTTGATACAGGGCTTGATGTTATCGGGTTTGTAGATAAACAACTTCGGAGCGACGATTTACCATTACCATTTTTGGGTGGGATTCAGGATTTAAAAGGAATCGTTCAAACTCACGCTATCCGAGAACTCATTTTTTCAAACGCTGCATTTACCAATGAAGAAATATTAAATATCATGGATGAAACGAAAGAAATGCGGCTAACTTATAGAATGGTTCCCAGGCATCAGGATATTTTGCTGGGTAAAGCATCCATTGAGGAAATAGGGGAATATTCATTCGTAAACATTGAATACACGCTTTTTCACCGTGTCCATGCCATTACAAAACGACTTTTTGATACGATTATTTCCACAATCTTATTTATTATTTTTCTCCCGATCTTGTTGTTTAGGATTTTTTGGGGGTTTCCGCAAAAAGTGGAATTATGGGGTCAAGACAGTACCACATTTCATGGATATATATTTGATAGTAAACATAGTTTCATTAGAGATTTACCATTGTTACCTGCTGTAATATTTGGTAAAATGAGTTTGGTGGGCTCTTCTATAATTCCAGCTACCGAAAAAGATCCTCAGCTTATTTGTACTCCGGGAATTACGGGACTTGAACAGATAAGAAATGTTAAATTCTCAGATCAGGATAGACGGTTACTTAATCATTATTATGTTCAAAATCAAAGTCTAACTTTCGATATTGAAATAATTGTAAAAACGGTATTTAACGGATAATGGCAAACTATTACTTAGAATTCGAAAAATCCCTCAAAGGGATTGATGAACAAATCCTCGAATTGGAAACGGCTGAGGATCCGAATGCTAATCGAGCAGAAATATTAGAGATGCGAAAAAAACGAAATAAAGAAATGAAAAAGATATATTCCCATATGTCTCGTTGGCAGAAAGTCCAATTAGCTCGACATCCAAAACGACCCTTCACAATGGATTATATTCAATCGATGGCTCCTAATTTCATTGAATTACATGGAGACCGATATTTTTCTGATGATTCTGCAATGGTTGGCGGTTTGGGTAATATCGACGGGCATAGTGTCATGTTCATCGGACAGCAAAAAGGTAGGAATACCAATGAAAATATTTATCGTAATTTTGGTATGATGAGACCGGAAGGTTATCGAAAAGCATTACGTTTGATGAAATTAGCTGAAAAATTCAATATTCCTGTGATTTCATTTATTGATACACCAGGCGCCTACCCGGGAATCGGAGCCGAAGAAAGAGGGCAAGGGGAAGCAATTGCTAAAAATCTGTTGGAAATGTCGCGCCTTAAAGTGCCCATTTTAGCTATAGTAATCGGAGAAGGCGCCAGTGGCGGCGCTTTGGGTATTGGTGTTTGTGATAGAATGCTTATGCTGGAAAATACCTGGTATTCTGTCATTAGCCCTGAAGGTTGTGCATCTATATTGTGGAGAGATGCATCATTAGCGCCAAAAGCAGCTGATGCAATGAAAGTCGTTCCCAACGATCTACTGGAATTGGGGATTTGTGATGAGGTCATCAAAGAGCCATTGGGAGGCGCTCACCGGAATCCTGATGAAATAGCTGACATTCTCAAAAATGCTATTTTGAAACATATAAAAGAATTGAAAACAATCGATCCTGACTCCTTCCTTAAAAATCGGATTCATCGATACGATCGAATGGGTGTTTTTACCGATCAATCGTGATTTCTTTTGATTACAATTTGACTGTTTACTACAGAGATGTTGATCAAATGGGTGTTGTGTATTATACCCGTTATTTAGAGTATTTTGAGGCCGCAAGAACTGAGATGTTGAGATCCATTGGTGCTAATGTAACTGAGATAGAAAAAGAGGGATTTTATCTACCGGTTATTTCTGCACATTGCGATTACAAAAAAGGCGCCCATTTTGAAGAGGAGCTTATCGTCAATACTTCGATTCATACGATGCCTACCGCTCGAATGAAAATTGATTATTCTATTACCAGAGGGGCTGAAATATTAGTGGAGGGATATACTGTGCACGGATTTACAAATCATAACGGAAAACCGAAACGTCCGCCCAAATCATTTATGGATACACTTACTCCCTTCTTTTAAAAAAATTTACTATTCAGACATTGTACCATAAGTTTCCCAGCTTGTTGACCATATTTAAAAACTTCGGATAGCTTTTACTAAAATTTAAATATTTAGTCTACGGGTTCGCTTTGTGCGTGTTTTTTATTAATCAAATAGACGGCTGTCATTGCCAAAATCCCTCCAACTATCGTTGACATTTCTACCAGCTCATCCAATATGATTATGCTGAAAAGTATGGCCGTTAAAGGAACAGTAAAAATAAAAGCGCTCGCTTTTTCTGAACCTAATTTTGTTGTTCCGATAAAATAGATCGTTGTTCCAAAAACCATGGCTCCAATTGACACCGATATCATGTGGAACCAAAATATCCATTCAGTTTTGAAAACACTCATCCAATCGTACTGTGTAATAAATGGAAAATAAAAAATAGCAGAAATAAAATATACCCAAAAACTAAATGTTAGCGTTTGAATAACGTAATGAGAACGGGAAGAGATTAGAGTCAATCCCGCCCAGCAAACGGATGCAAGTACGAAATAGGTATTCCCGCTTTGTGTGATTTGATCGAAACTGAAATCCCAAACCCTTAGAACAATACATCCCCCGATTAATCCAAGTAAAAGTCCATAAATATCTTTCTTTAAGAACACTTGACGAAAAATAAATACTGAACCAATAAATGTTAGAATAGGATTCATTGTCGGAACGATAACACCCCCAATTCCGGCTGAGCCAATATGTGTGCCGATAAAGAATAAAAAATTGTACAAGGAAATAAAAATGGCTCCTCCAATTGCAAAACCAAACCCCTTTTTTGAAATAGAAAGATTTTGTTCATTAAGAATTACAACGGGAATCATCGCAATACTTGATAATAAGAACCGCCAGAAAATAAGAACCGTTGCCGGAGCATATTGACCCAGTACTTTTGCATTCGACCAGGAGAGTCCCCATGAAGCCATAGCAAGAATCAATAAACTATATAATATAATAGGGGTTTGACTTTTTTTCATAAAATAATATAGGGTCGCATTAACGATGTTAATGCAAAAATCAAAGCAAGTCGCAGAACAGTAGAAACATGTTATTTAGATGAGTTATTGAATAATCTCTGTTTCCCAGCCATCATAATTTCCTCCGAGTTCTTCAGCTATATTTTCCAGCCAATTTCTCAAATCAGATAATTCGGCATATTCAGGAACCATTGTTTTAAAAGCTAAACATAACCAACTGTCATTAGCGGAATCCGGCGGTGAAATGTCAACTTCAAATCCATCTTTTTCTAATACAATCTTTGCAAGGTCTGCTTCTTTTTCATGTGGAAAATAAAACCAGAATGAAATGGGCCGTGGCTGTTCGGGATGGAGTTCATATTGACTCCACAATTCAAGGGTCTTTTTATCAGGATCGTTGAAAATTTTCACTAGTTTAAGAGATTATTTAACTTGATTAATTCACCAGCTTTGTAACTTTGTAAATGGGTCATTTTAATTTTTGGATTACTAATGACGATAAAACGTAAATATGTAAAACGTAATGTCCGCCAATTACATATTTACGTTTTACATAATTACATAAGGCTATGATTCCTCTATCCATTATTATTACGGTACTTGCATTAGTTAGTACGTTTGCTCATGAATTATCCAGGTAAAATTATTGAAACGTAAATCCGTCCGGTAATTCTGATTCATTTGTTCCTTCCGGTACCCAAGCCAAATCCAGAATGGTGAAAGTAGGATTGGTCGTGTTGAAAATGGGAACAACTTTCATCCCGATTTTGGGATTACCGACGGCCAGGTTTCCCATTAATATAGTTGGAACCCCTTCAAACTCGACATTCACGAAGCGTACCGGTTTTGGTAATGTGTTAAATGCTCCCGTCCGTTCTGTAATCATGAAAGTATGAACTGAAGCTCCTTTTTGTGCTGTTTCGGTCATATCTACAATGATGTTTTTACCCAAACAGTCAGGGCAATGGATACGGAATGGGATGAAAATGGAACCATTGGTTTCACAATCAGGATTACCACATCTCGTTCCAAGCAGCATTCCTTTTCCTAATCCTTCAAAGAAGGGTGCTTCACCGCCGTACATATGAACATGGGTTACATCTCTGGGATTGGTCACTCCCATCAATTTTCCGTCCATGTTTCGAATTGGATCGCTTGGATAACCATAATGGAATTTTCCACTAAAACGATACCGTCCATTCTCTACGGTTACTGTTCCATGATTTTCGATATTCATAATATTCTCCGTATTATGCCACATTAATAATTCGCAGCTATTTCAATTGATGATCCGGGTGGATAATAATGGTTGCAGTTACATGGGAACCGACACCGGCATGGCTAATAGCCAATCCACGTTTAGCATCTTCTACTTGAAGGTTCGTCCAGTCATCCGGTTTGGTACGGCCAAAGAGATCCCATTTTGACTGGTTTTCGTGCATTTCAGCCCATCGTCCCCAAATATGCTGTCCGACTTCAACGGCTTGCATGATGCCTGTTGCACCTACAGCATGCATATTACCGATTAATCCTCCAGATAGGTTTGCAGGCAGTTTACCCGGTTGGTTCGTTAGAGGATTTGTATGATAACAATCGCCTGATTCCACATAGGTTCGACCTTCTCCATAAGGACGTATTCCAATATCTTCGTATGTTTGTATATCGCTAATGGTAAATGCATCGTGCAATTCGACCAGATCTAAATCCTCAGTCGGATCCACAACTCCAGCCATACCGTAACCATAGTATGCCGCCATCCGGGCAGCTAAAAAACCGGTAAATCCGGGATAGCGGTCACCACCGGGGAATCTTTCTCCTAAATCCTTGTATTGATTAGTGGATTCATTGGGTAATAATGGAATATCCATATCCCTTCGGTCAGCTGGGCGTAGTGTATGACTCCCGGCTGATACATAAACCAGCAATGGATTATCTGTTAGTTCAAAAGCTGTTTTCTCATCACAAAGTATTGCACAAGCCGCACCAACACTCATGAGGCAGCAGTCAAGCGCTCGTAATGGGTGTGCGACTACGGGGGAATTCAGCACATCTTCTACTGTAATTTTCATTGGACCCTGTGCATGGGGATTCATCCGAGCATATCCGCGATTTTTCACAGCAATTTCAGCCAATGTTCTACGAAATGATTCTTCTTCTTTTCCAAATACTTGCCAGTATTTTTGGGCCATTACGGCGTAATAACCCGTATAAATGTGACCAAGGGGAGTTTCCCAATCTTTATCTGCGGCAGAGGCAATATAATGATTTCCTTCATCGGTGGGAACTTCATCCATGCGCTCCCAACCCATTGCCAGGACACAATCTGAATATCCGGATGCAACAGCCTTGAATGCTTCCCAAAGAGTTGAACCACCGGTTGCTCCTCCTGTTTTAATCCCCACATTCCCCAAGGGATCCAAACCCAAGCGATCATGAATGACAGCCTCACCTAAAAGCTGATCGCCGAAATGGTCTGCGAAATGGCCATAATAACATGAATGGATATATTCTTTGAGTTCTGCAGGTGATTTATCAATGAAGTCAGCTGCTTCAACAAATGAATCAATGACAAGCTCCTCAGTCCGTTTTTCCGGAATTGATCGAGCAAATTTTGACATTCCGCCAGTCACGAGGTAGACTGGGCGCTGCATTTGAGGAATTCTTAACTGACGTTTGCTGAATGTAATCATAGTATAACTCTTATGTTAATTGGGGTGTGATTGGGTGATTTCACGGATTGTTTCTCATATAATGTATGTAAAAAATTACATTCAGGATATAACATAGATAAATATAAAAGAAGATAAACGGGATAAAATAATTTCTCACCCATAGAATATTAAATCTGTCGATTTATTTATTATTTCCTGAATTTTCCCATGAGGGCGGGCGTTTTTCCAAAAACGCAGATAAACCTTCCTGACCTTCATCTGAAGCACGCAAATCTGCGAGTAATTCTGCAGAATTGATTATATCAAAATTGTTACAATAGTTCTTAAAGTGAGATATCGCTTTTGGACTGGCTTTTAATAATTGTTTCACTATAGAATCCGTTGTCTCATCCAATTCACTGTTTTTGACGCAATAATGTACTAATCCAATTTGTTCGGCGAATTTTCCATCAAACCGTTCACCTGAAATTCCCAGTGCCCGAAAGTACGAGTGGCCTATTTTCCTAACAGAGTAAGGTCCAATAATAGCAGGAATGATCCCTATGAGTACTTCACTGAGAGAAAACATCGCATTTTCATCTGAAATGACAATATCACACACAGTACATAACCCAAAACCGCCTCCATATGCATGTCCGTGGATCTTGCCAATTACTGGTTTTGGACAGGAATCGATCACATGATACATTTCTTCCAATTTCGTACCAAATTCTACATTTTCTTCTTTGGTAGCGTTGTCCAGATGTTTCATCAATTTCAAATCAGCTCCGGCGCAAAAAGAAACACCATTACCGGACAAAACAACTAGACGGACATCCGAACCATTTTGAAATGTTGAAAATACATTGGTAATTTCTTGAATCATACGTCCGTTTAACGCATTTCTTGATTTCGGACGGTTTAACGTTACGATTGCGATATTATCTTTATAATGAACAGATATTGTCTGATAGGTCATTTTTGCTCCCGTAAAAAAACGATTTGTTTACCCTGTTGGAATATCCAACAATATTGCTCTATATATCAATAAAAAAAAGACAGTTATGGGTTCCTTTTTTTTAATAAATAAATCTTTGTTCTGTAAACTTACGGAATTAGACATAA
>CAZBEY010000032.1:0-22552 GCA_964491015.1 uncultured bacterium
TCGAATAGCAACCTATGAAAAGTATAAATAGTAGTTTTATTCTGTATTGCAGACATTCCCCGCCTGCCACATCTGGAAAATATTGAAGGGGGCGGGCAGGCTGTCTGCAGTATGACAGACACGAATGTCTATCATACTTTTATATTTTGAAATAATTAAGTTTGTTTTTCTATTGACACTAAACGGTCAGTTTTTACGCATATCATACAAACAAAAAAGGGCTCCAAATTGGAGCCCTTTTTATCATTAAGATTTTCTTAAACCAGATTATTCTGTTTCCGGT
This sequence comes from uncultured bacterium, assembly GCA_964491015.1. Taxonomy (GTDB): domain Bacteria; phylum Fidelibacterota; class Marinisomatia; order Marinisomatales; family TCS55; genus JADFRD01. The sequence goes on from CAZBEY010000032.1 coordinate 284, forward strand.
ATCGGAAAAGTAACCACTGCGTCTCCATCACGATCTAATGGTAATTCATCTGTTTTTCCATAATGGCGCATATCCTGCAAACGTTGTCCTTCAAAAAACAGTGAAAATTGTTTTTCATAGAGAACGCGGTTTACTGCATTAGTTGCGTCGGTACCTGAATAATCAGCCAATCCGGCAGCTGCACGAACAACATTCATGTTCGTTTCTGCTGATGTATAATCCCCTGTTCCAATGTAAGCTTCCGCCTGAAGAAGGATTAGTTCTTCATTCCTGATAATAGGAATGGCATCGTAGGAGCTAGTCCAAACAGTGGGAGCCAGAAAACTTTCCAGATTGTCGTACTTGATCGTATCAGCTCGCGTCGTCACGTTGCTGCTAAACCGAAGATCGCCGGCTTCCGCACTATCAGCGTATGATGGATGAACCATTAGTTTGATCACATCCGCATCCGAAGCTTCGTACATTTCATTATCCTGATCATTGGATGATGAACTGAATACATGGAATACTCCATCGTTCAAATCACCGGATGCATCAAGAAATGAATTCCCGAGAGCGGTCAGAGCAGTGCTATAATCGCTTTGTTGAACAGCCACGCGTGCTCGTAGTGCTCGATTAAACTCGGCAAATGTAGATGGCGTATCAAAGCCGTCAAAACCGGTAGACAAAGAGAATGAAAATGAAGTACCGGCAGAACTCAGATCGGTATTACCGTCATCCAGGAGGCTTTCAATTTCATCCAAGACTTCTGCCTTAGTTTCAATAGCGCTTTTATTACCATCATAGTCTAATTGAGCCCCATTTTCATCTGTCAAACTCAATACTCGCATCAAGGCATAAGCATGGAGGGTTTTTCCAACGCCGGAAGCGCCATCATCCCCGGACTCTGCCAAGTTCAAGCAATTTTGGATTATTTTGTAATTGGCATTCCACGGACGGTTACCCAAGAATCCACCCGGATCAATCGGTCCCTTCATTAGTTCTCCCGTATACCGGGGATCAGCAGGCTCCAGGTAGTAGGCTTCTCTGCCAACGACCAAAAGGTCCCGGAGATATACACCGATATCCACTCGCATACCGGCTTCAGCTCCCGTAACCAGAGATTGAATGGTTGCTACGTCCGGTGTAGGTCTGTTGGGATCCGAGAAGTCCAGATCCTCACATCCTGCCCAAAATAAAACTGCTATTATGGGGAGGATTTTTATTATTGTACTCTTTTTAATTGATTTCATTTTTGGTTCCTCCTCGATTAAATACCGACTGAAAGGTTAAAATAGAAACTCTTCGACAATGGGAAAGGTGCTGTATCGACTGAACCTCCCACCGCTTCATTTCCGAATTGACTCACTTCAGGACTTAACCCTGTGTAAGGTGTATCCATCCAAAGATTCCGCCCGGAAATACCCACTTGAAGATATGAGACACCCGCAGCATCAGATAAATTCTTCGGAAGAGTGTAGTTTAAATTTATTTCCCGAAGGATGGTGTAGGTTGTTGATTCGATATAGGGTTTTGTTACACTACCAAGGCCATCCAAACGATCTGCTCCGTTCTCTTCAAAGTCAGCCGTTGTGCCGCCGAGATCATAAATCAAGTTTGCTAAATTGATAGCATGTCCACCTTCTTTATGATCAATCAGGAAAGAAAAGTCAACAGGTCCAAATTTCAATCCATTGAAAAATGAAACTTGGTAATCCGGTGTTTCATTCCCCAGTTCTATATACTCGCCATCACTATCCACTTCGCTTCCAACAATTGCCGTCGGAGACCAGCCTTCAGCGATATGGTAGGTACCCAGGAATGTGGCAAAACCGCCATAGTTATAGGCATCTACATTCAGTTTTGTAACTTCTGAACTGGTGGAATAATAATTGGTTCGGAATACCCAGTCCAATCCGCCCAAGCTCACAAGTTTGGTTGGATTCAAAGTAACAGAAAGTTCTGTTCCCTTGGTTTCCATTTTACCACCATTTTCCCAACTGGAACTGAATCCGGAGGAAGCAGGCATATCCACTTGCAAAATGAGATCAGTAATATTCTGGGTATACATGGTTGCTTCAACCACAGCCAATCCGCCCATCAGGGAAAAGTCCACACCAAATTCAGTTTCCGCTGTCCGTTCCGGTTTAATCCCTGCATTTCCTTTAACAGATGACGGTACCAGACCATTTAATCCGCCGGTATTGGCGAGTACCATTCCGGTATATTTTGCTCCCGGACTGGGCATATTCCCGGTTTCTCCCCGGGCAAACCGAAGTTTCAGGTTATCAAACATTCCGGCAAATTCACCAAACTGATAAGAAGCAGCCATTTTAGGGTACCATTCTAAATCTTTTGTATTTCCCATGGTACTGGATTTGTCACCTCTGGCTCCGAAAGCAACATAGATGTTGTCACCAACCGAAACTTCTTCTTGTACAAACAGCCCTCTGTCCTGCTGTATTCTTCTGGTATGATAAACTTTTTGAGTACTGGCCTGATCCACATTTTCCTGCGTGGGAACCATTCCGGTAGCATGGACAAAAACGCTGTTTCTATCCTGAGTTTCATACTGTTGCCCGGCGGTTGTATTAAAGGACATTCCGCTCATTTTCATTTTATGAACCAAGTTAAGAGACAGATTTGTGTTCAAATTATCTGTGGTTGTCATAACAGACTGTCCTGCATCTGTTTTGCTTTCTTCAATTTGCAAAAATGGAGGTGCAAACACCTTGTTTTCCTGATTATAAAAGTCGGCGCCGGCCAAAGCCATAAATTTCAGGCTCTGGGTCGACTGTTGGAAAATACTGTAATCAAATTGTAAAGAGGTTAACGCGCGGTGCGTCAATTCATTATTCACAAAATATTCAGCAGTTTCCAACGGGTTTGATGGATTCATTGGATGGGTTGGATAAACACCGTCGCCATCTGTATCACGGATATCAATGAAGCTTGGAGTAAATCCAATAGAAAACCCGTAAGTCAAGTTGGTATTATCATTACCGGTAACACCGCGATCAGCACTTGTCCTTATAATATTAGTCGCAATTGAAACCTTTGCTTTTTCATTGAATCGATGGTCAACATTGACACGACCGGAGATTTTTTCGTAACCGGTGTTTTTAATAATTCCGCCTTCATCCTGGAATTGACCTCCAATATAGAATTGGGTTCTTTCATTACCGCCGACGGCGCTAAATGTATGTTCTGTTAATTTTCCTGTTTCGCCGTATAATATCTCTTCATAATCAAAATCATTTTTGGCCCAATTCCCATTGGCATCATTACCTAATGCAGCATTAGCGGCTCCATATTGATCTTCAGCTTCTGTATAGGTTTCAAATACTCGATGACCCATTTTATTGAGTAATTCAGAAGTACCTTTACGTACAGAGTAATTGAATTTTGTTTTACCACCCCGACCTTTTTTGGTATTGATTATTATAACACCATTGGATGCTTTCGCGCCATACATGGCAGCTGCGCTGGCACCTTTTAATACTTCAATTGTAGCAATATCATTTGGATTAACATCCCCAATGCGGTTGGTGGGTTGACCTTGCGGGCGGGAACTCCCTGCGCCTGTTGCAGCGGTCACAACGTCGATACCAGATTGATTTGCATCGTTATTAATAATGACACCATCAATCACGTACAGTGGCTGCGTGCCTCCTGTTAAAGTTGAGGATCCACGCAAGTTTACGTTAATTCCGCCACCAGGAGCGCCTGTGTTTCTGCGAATATTGACCCCGGCAAATTTTCCGCTGAGCGCGCCATCCAACGTTTGGGTTGGAGCATTCACGAGTTCATCACCGGTAACAACTGCCACGGCATTCGCAGCATTTCTGCGCTTTACAGTTGTTGCAAGACCAGTAACAACGACTTCATCTTGTCTTAAAACATCTGTCTCAAGTAGAATATTCAATTCACTGTCACCAACTAATATTTCAGCAGTTTTATAGCCGATATAAGCAACGACTAATATGTCGCCTGTCTCCGCTTCTAATGAAAATCCGCCTCTGTCGTCAGTAGTTGTGCCAACAAACGTACCTTTTACAAATACAGATGTCCCGATAAGTGGTTCACCCGTTTTTGCATCTGTGACCGTTCCTGAAACAGCTCCAAACGCTATTCCCACGGTTAAAGATACGAAAAGTATTGTTTTTAGGATGCGCATATAGCCCCCTATATGTTGATTATTAATTAATTTATTTCTAAAGTGACGCTGGAAAATATGGTAGGTATGAGCAGCTTCCCCGGCGGCACCTCCTTGTGTAATCTATCTGAACTTCCGCTGAAATATATAGAAATACAAGAATTTTATTTTTGAATTATTTACAGCATTTTTTTTTATTACTCTGGAATAGATTAAACGTATGGAATTCAACAATCTCACCATTTTATAATGCTCTCCACCATCCTTTGAAGTTTTCCCCATCGTGGGGAACCTGGCTACGTGTCCCCTCTGGTAGACAGGGATTGATATGCTGTCCGAAACAAAGTGTAGGCGGGGGATTTTGTAATTGGGGGAAAGACTGTGGTTTTATCCTACTTTTTTTCTCTGCGCTGATGCTTCGGCATACAGGCGACAGACGGGCAGGCGGGAATCTCTTTCTAAACTGGACTCATTTATTACTTCACTGTTGGTGGGATTAGTCCATTTTAATGCAGTAATTATTTCTGAGTTTTAAGTATTATCTTTTCGAATATTTAGATCAAATTTCCATAAATTAATCAAACAATTTTACCTCTAAACAGAACTATAAAATGAATAAAAAGTTATCCCCAGAAGATCATTTCATTTCCCGGCACGTCGGACCCAATGAAGATGAAATAAAATTAATGCTTGAATCCCTCAACCTTTCTTCCCTTAATGAATTGGTGAAAAAAACAATCCCGGCACTAATTATTAATAATAAACCAAATGGAATTGGTGCCGCTACAAGTGAGGTTGATACCATTAATCGTTTAAAGAGCACCGCTCACCAAAACATACTTTCAACATCATATATGGGGATGGGATACACCGATACTATTGTCCCCCCTGTTATTTTAAGAAATATATTGGAAAACCCTGGATGGTATACCCAGTATACACCTTACCAGGCGGAAATCAGCCAAGGGAGATTAGAAGCTTTATTAAATTTTCAAACGATGGTTTGTGATTTAACCGGGATGGAAATTGCCAATGCTTCCCTATTGGATGAAGCAACGGCCGCCGCCGAAGCTATGACTATGATGGCAAGGCTCAGTCCAAAGCGTAATCGCTTTTATGTTTCTTCTTCCTGCTATTCTCAAACAATAGATGTATTAAAAACACGAGCAGAACCAATTGGAATAGAATTAATTATCGGAGATGAAAACGCCGTTTCAATTGATGATGATGTCCTTGGTGTTTTGCTTCAATATCCGACAAATGATGGCAGAATTGTTGACTACACTACGCTATGTAATGACGCGCATAAAAACGGAGCTTTGGTTGCTGTGGCAGCAGACATCATGAGTCTGGCCATTTTAAAACCACCTGGGGAGTGGGGTGTAGATGTTGTCATTGGCAACACCCAGCGGTTTGGCGTACCCATGAGTTTTGGCGGACCCCATGCTGCTTTTTTTGCCACTCATAAAAAATATGAAAGAAAAATTCCCGGTCGAATTATCGGTGTTTCCGTTGATGTTCATGGAAACAGGGCCCTACGTATGGCATTGCAAACCCGTGAGCAGCATATTAGACGAGATCGGGCGACCTCCAATATTTGTACTGCACAGGCTCTGTTGGCAGTTATGGCTGGAATGTACACCGTATATCATGGTCCTGACGGAATAAGGAGAATTGCAGAACGAATTCATTTTATGGCAGAATCAATTGGGCAATCACTCGAAGAAGCCGGATTTAACCTATGTCACAAAGTGTTTTTTGATACCATTCGTTTCAAGGCTAAATCTGAATTTCTTCAATTGGCAGAATCAAAGGGAATATTATTGCGAAACTATCAAGACGGAACTCTGGGAATCACCGTCGACGAAACAACCAATCTGAATGGTGTAAATCATCTTTTGGATATATTTAACGCTTCACCTGTCCCTTCGGTCAAAGAAGTTATTCCTGACTATTTAAAAAGAAATTCTTCTTACTTAGAACATCCCGTTTTTAATTCATATCATTCTGAGACAGAAATGCTCAGATATATATACAGGCTTCAGCAGAAAGACCTCTCCCTTACCACCAGTATGATTCCATTAGGTTCCTGTACGATGAAACTGAATGGTACCAGTGAAATGTTGGGAATGAGCTGGCTTGAATTTGCAAATATTCACCCTTTTTCACCTGGGCGTCAGGTAAAAGGTTACCTGGAATTGATAGACGAGCTGGGTGATTGGTTGTGCAAAATAACGGGGTTTTCTCATTATTCATTTCAACCAAATTCCGGAGCCCAGGGAGAATTTACCGGATTAAAAGTTATTTCAGCTTTTCATAAAAATAACGGTGAAAACTTTCGAAATATTTGCCTCATTCCTGCTTCAGCCCATGGGACCAATCCCGCCAGCGCGGTCATGAATGGATTGAAAGTAGTGGTTGTGAAATGTGATGACAAAGGCAATATCAACTTGACTGATTTAAAATCAAAAGCTGAAATATATTCAGAAAATCTGGCTGCATTCATGGTGACTTATCCATCAACCCACGGTGTGTTTGAACCCAATATAAAAGAAATGTGTAAAATGATCCATCAAAATGGTGGGCAGGTATATTTAGATGGAGCTAATCTCAATGCAATGGTGGGATTGTGCAGACCAGCTGATTTTGGAGCTGACGTTTGCCACATCAATCTACACAAAACTTTTTCGATACCCCACGGTGGAGGCGGACCGGGGATGGGACCCATTTTTACGAAAGAACATCTATCGCCATATCTACCGAATCATATCTTTTCACCTGACCATAGAGATAAAAGCGTTCCAGCTGTTTCAGCTGCGCCTTTCGGAAGCGCCGGTATTTTACCTATCTCATGGGCTTACATAAAAATGCTTGGTGAGTCCGGTCTCAAAAGAGCAACACAAGTTGCTATCCTCAATGCAAATTATATGGCAAAACAATTAAGTGATCATTTCGATATTTTGTATACAGGACAGAACGGCATGGTAGCACATGAATTTATAGTTGATGTGCGTCCTTTTCGTAAATCTAGCGGAATCACCGACGAGGATATTGCAAAGCGATTGATGGATTATGGATTTCATGCCCCCACCATGTCTTTCCCTGTGCCCGGGACACTGATGATTGAACCAACAGAAAGCGAAAGCAAAGCAGAACTGGACAGATTCTGCCAATCACTAATCCAGATTAAGGAAGAAATCCATGCAGTAGAATCGGGAGAATTTGACAAAAATGATAATGTGTTGAAAAATGCACCGCATACGGCATATCATATTTCATCTGATAACTGGTCCCATCCGTATTCTAGGGAGTTAGCTGCTTTCCCGGCAGACTGGACAAAAAAGAACAAATTCTGGCCTGCCGTTGGACGCATTAATAATGCATATGGAGATAGAAATCTTATTTGCACTTGTCCGCTGATAGAAGAATATAGAGAGTAAATTTTTATCTTAAGCATAGATGGAAATGTGGAAGTAAAAATATTAGATCAAGATTCGCAAATTAATTTACATGACAGGAAAAATTGTTAATTGATTAGTAACGATGAAGCAAATTTCATTATTTCATCTTAGGAAAAACACCTCTCAATTGATAACAGGGAGCATACAAATATGATCAACAAATCTATTCAGACTAATAAACTCTATTTCTACCGTGCTGTTGTCGAATCGGTTTATGACGGGGACACCTGCAGGGTCAATTTGGATCTGGGATTCGGTATCTGGAAAAAGCGTGAGAAAATCCGCCTGGCCAGAATCAATGCGCCCGAATTAAAGGGGGACTCATTGGCAGCCGGGAGACTGTCCAGAGACACACTTCGTGAATTCATTTTAGGCAAAAATGTCATTCTGGAAACGCTCAAAGACCGGAAAGGTCGGTATGGCCGTTATATTGGAGAAATCTGGCTGGAAACAAATGGGAATTGGATCAACATCAATGATGAAATGGTCAAACTTAGGATGGCTGTAAAATATTAATTCGGCCAAAGACTCTACTATCTGTTTTGAATTCTTTTAGTTCTTACCCTATTTCCATTACATATGATCTAATGATCATATATATTCCATGTATTGAATAATTTTATTCAATGCATTGAGTAAAATTTATAGGAGATTCCTAATCCATTATCAATCTTTCTTGTTCTTCCATCAGTTCTAAATATTCATTTTCCAATTTGGTCATATTATGTAATGCTTTCTGGAGCAATTCATAATGATGGGCATGGTCAGGGTTTTGAGTAATCGCCCGTTCAGTTTCCAACAATTCTTCAATGGAATTGAATCTTTTCTTTATCCAGGCAAGGCGGTTACGAATTTTTTTATTCTCCTGATAGTCTAATTTTCGCTGGGAAGGCTGTTTGGATTTGGATGTTCTTGCAAGGGTGGGTGATTCTTTGGATGTTTTCCAAATATAATAATCATAATTCCCTTCAAACATTCTGATATCACCTCTGCCTATTTCACCGGTAAGATTGGTTACCCCATTTAAAAAATGGCGGTCATGAGAAATGCAGACAATGGAGCCTTGAAATGTTTTCAGTACCGTTTCGACCACACTCCGAGAAACCATATCAAGGTGGTTTGTGGGCTCGTCTAATAATAACAAATGAACAGGTTCGACCAGAATTCTGGCCAGTGCAAGTCTTGACTTCTCTCCGCCGGAAATGACTTTTACCAATTTTTCAACGGCATCTTTTACAAATAAAAAATTCCCAAGATAGGATCGAATTTGGGTTTCACTCCATCCCGGGCTGACATTCCTGATGGATTCATATACGGTACTGTTTGAATCTAACACCTCCAATTGATGCTGGGCAAAATACGCTTTTTTTACTTTTGATCCAGTTCTAACTGCTCCAGAAGTTACTTTTTCTACATCGGCTAATAATTTCAATAGAGTTGATTTACCGGCGCCGTTATGTCCCACCAAACCAATTTTTTGTCCTCTCTCTACTGTCAGATTCAATTCATTAAATACTTGAATATCACCATAATGTTTCTTGACATTTTTACAGGACACTAAATATTGCGGGGGACGTTCCGGTTGCGGCAAAAGAATATTCATTGATTGATTATTTTCTTCCGGAGAAACAATTTTTTCCATTTTTTCGAGCATTTTTATTCTGCTCTGCACCTGGGTTGCCTTGGTGTTTTTGTAACGAAATCGTTCAATGAATTTTTCAGTATCTTTAATCTGTTTTTGCTGATTGATATATGCCGCTCTATGATGCTCAAACCGAATGGCTTTTTCTTCTCTATATTTGGAATAATTGCCACGATACTGAGTGACTCGCTTTAAATCAATTTCTAAAATATAATTAACGGACCGATCCAAAAATGCCCTGTCATGACTGATGAGGACCAGACCGCCTTTCCATTCAGTTAAAAAAGTTTCAAGCCAAATGGTCGCTTCCAAATCCAAGTGGTTGGTGGGCTCATCAAGAAATAAAATATCCGGTTCCTGAACTAGAATCGATGCTAATGCCACCCGCATCCGCCAGCCGCCACTCAAATCATCCATGGAATCCATAAATTGCTTTTCCCTGAAACCCAACCCACTTAGAATCTTTTTGGCTTTTTCTTCCAGGTTCCACCCTCCTAATGCTTCAAATCGGTGCTGGGCATCGCCCAACCGGTTTGCTAATTTGGAATTTTCCGGATCATGAGTAATCGCTTCCGATAGTGAAAGCATTTTCCCTTCCAGTTCACCCACTTCAGGATGACCCGCCAACACTTCTTCTAATATGGATCGGTTGGTTGAAGCGACTATTTCCTGGGATAAATATCCTATGGTTGTGGATTTTTCGATTTGGACGTTTCCTGAATCCGGCGATTCCTTTCCCAGTAATATTTTCAAAATCGTTGTTTTTCCTGAACCGTTCGGACCAACAAGACCAACTCTCATTCCCCGTTTAATGGAAATGTTTACTTGATGAAATAGTTCACCATCCGGATATGATTTGGATAAATTTTCGAGTCGGATCATTGAATGTTTTTAGATGAATCGTTTAAAGAAAAGAGTAACTGTTTATGATAAAATGCTTTCAATTTCTTTTACAATAGAATCCAATTTTTCATCATCTTCAAAGATGTTAAATTTATCTGTTTCAACAATCAATACAGGAATATCATCTATTTTGGCTACCCAATGATTATAAGCAATATTCAGACTGTGGAGGTATTCCGGGTCGATGGTTTTTTCAAAATCTCTGGAACGCCCCTTGATTCTAGTCAACAAGGTATCTGTCGTCGCTTTTAAATAAACGATTAAATCCGGTTTCCTCAGATAGGAAATCATGACTTTGAAAAGATTACAATAGTTTACCCAGTCCCGTTCGTCCATCATACCCATTTCAAATAAATTCCGGGCGAAAATTTCTACATCTTCATAAATGGTTCTGTCTTGAATAACCCCAATAGTGGACTGGGTCATCTCCTTGTGGGACTGAAACCGTTTATGCAAAAAGTAAATTTGCAGGTTAAAGCTCCATCGGGACATATCCCCGTAAAAATCGCCCAAATAGGGATTATCGTCTACAGACTCAAAATAAGGAGTCCAGCTTAACCTATTTGATATAATTTTAGTAAATGTTGTTTTTCCGACGCCAATATTTCCGGCGAGCCCAACAAATGAATTGTTCCTCAAGGACATTTTCCTTTCATGTATGAACCCAGATTTTCATGGAGATGAATACCTATCATTGTATTGATCATTTTTTGGTCTCCGGTTACTTCAACTTTGATGTAATTATCCGTATGCCCGAAAATCAACCCATCCTTCAAAGATTCTATCAGCACAGTGCGTTTTTTAGCCAGAAATTGATCTTGAAAAAAACGTCGTTTTTTATCTGATAAACTATGGAGCATTTTACTCCTCTTTGCTTTTATTTTTTGGGGGACTGATTGATTCATTACTCCGGCATCGGTATTAGGTCTCTGGGAGTATGTAAACACATGTAAATATGATATATCCAATTCATTAAGAAAATGATATGTTTCCAAAAAATTTTCGTCAGTCTCGCCGGGGAAACCCACAATGACATCTACACCAATACAAACGTCCGGAATCGATTTTTTAATCTTTGAGATCCGATCTTCAAATAATTCGCGTTTATATCTCCGGCGCATGGTGCGTAAAATTTTATCCGATCCCGATTGCAATGGAATGTGAAAATGGGGCATAAATTTATTTGAAGATGCACAAAAGTCAATAATCTCATCGGTAAGCAAATTGGGCTCGATAGACGAAATCCGAATACGTTCGATCCCTTCCAAGAGATCCAATTGTTGGATAAGTTCATAAAATGTTTCATTAGTACCACTACCGAAATCTCCAATATTCACCCCAGTCAAAACAATTTCCTTTGTTCCTGTTTTTTCCAATTCCTTTGCTGCTTTCATGATGTTATTTATGGATTCACTCCTGCTTGCTCCTCTTGCTAAAGGTATTGTACAAAACGAGCATGCATAATCACAGCCGTCCTGGATTTTTAAGAATGATCGTGTCCGTTCATTTGTTGAATAAGAAGGTGTAAATACTTGTATATGATCAATCTCAGACTGTATTATTTTTCCAGAGCCATTGGATTCAAGTGTAGAAAGATGAGAAAGTAAATTGAATTTTTCTTCAGTGCCGAGGACTAAATCAACTCCGTCAATGGTAGCAATTTCATTCGGAGAAAGTTGAGCATAGCATCCTATCACAGCGATGGATGAGGTTGGATTTCGTTTTTTGAAAGAACGAATGAGTTTGCGAGCTTCTTTATCCGCATTTTCAGTGACCGAGCAAGTATTCAATACGTAAATGTCCGCTTCATCCCGGTAATCCACTTTCTCAAATCCGTGACGAATAAAGTCGCGAGAAATAGTTGCTGTCTCCGAGAAGTTCAGTTTACATCCCAACGTTTGGAATGCAATGCGTTTTGTTGGGGTACTCATAAAATTTTAGGGACGGAATTTAACGAATATACTATTAGTAGGCTGTCACAAAAGGTATGAATTAAGGTAAAAAGAAAGGTAGTACAGACGAATGTCTGTACTACATTATTACCATCACTGATAAGATTTTTCTCTATGAATAAAATAAAGTTTGGAGAATCAAAGATAGTTATGAGTTTGGACATATGGCAGAGTTACCCCATCAGCACTTTTCCCCTTGTTTGCAGCCGTTAATAATTAAGTCTTTCCCGCAGCCTGCCAACTGGCTTCAATAATGTTAGCTGAAACACCGACAGTTGACCACTATTGTTATCTTCCCAGACTTTTTCCAGCAGGGCGAAAAGGAACAGGGAATATTTTTATTATCCCGAATGAACCGGATTATGACTATGATATTCTGACATTGTTATGTATATTATCACGATATTAATGGGATCATTATCATGATAAACCGGTTTATAACAAACCAATTGCTTGAGGCATTAAAAGATCGCCCGGTTGTTTTTCTGAACGGAGCACGGCAGGTTGGAAAATCAACGCTTGTGCAATGGCTCTCCCGGCATCAGGTAGAAGCCGCTTACTTTACACTCGACGATATTAATGTTTTATCCGCCGTTCAATCTGATCCTGTAGGGTTTCTCTCCGGAATAAACGGACCCGTCATTTTGGATGAAATACAGCGTGCGCCTCAACTATTTTTATCCATTAAAGCCGCCGTGGATTCAAACAGATTGCCGGGGCAGTTTTTATTGACAGGATCATCTCATGTCATGACCTTGCCTACTTTATCACAGGCTCTCGTGGGCCGCATGGCGATCCTTCCGCTTTTCCCATTATCAACGGGAGAAATCATTGGTAATCATTTCAATTTTGTAGATCATGCGTTTTCAAATGATGCTTACGATTTATCTGATAGTACAATTTCCCTCACGGATATTGTATCCATGATTCGAAAAGGCGGATTCCCTGAGATAGCCCAATTAAAAAGTGATATACATCGTACTGCATGGTTTAATGATTACCTAAACACTATTATCCAACGGGATGTGAAAGATATTTCTAATATTATCGGCTTAACGGATTTACCTCAATTGATCCGACTGTTAGCGGCGCAATCCGGGCAATTACTCAACGTAGCAAATCTATCCAGAAAAACAGGCGTTGAACAAAAAACACTGAAACGATACATTATTCTTCTTGAATCAATTTTTATGATACGGAGATTACCAGCATGGTTTTCAAACATCGGTAAACGTCTAATCAAATCACCAAAAATATATTTCAATGATACTGGGTTGTTATCCCATATGCTTGGGGTAAATACAAAAAATACACCTCCGGAGACCATAGGTTTAATGTTAGAAAACTACCTGTTGTTAGAATTATTGAAAATGGCTTCATGGTGTTCCCAGAATGTCGATTTTTATTATTATCGTACTGCAGGAGGGGTTGAAGTAGATATTATCATGGAAAATTCAGCGGGGAAAATCGTAGCCATGGAAGTGAAACGTAGCGCAACCTTAAAGCCCAATGCCATTCGCGGGATCAAGGATTTGCAAACTGTTTTAGGTAATAAATTTCACCGTGGTATCATTTTTTATACCGGGTCAATAGTGATTCCGTTGGACAAAAATATCCATGCAGTACCCATTGGTTTTCTTATGAGTCATTAATTCATCCGTAGAGATGCTGCCAGACAAAATCAAGTGACCGCCAAGATAAAATGAATAAAATTGTTAATAAACTGGCAATGGATAATAACTTTTAGAAAGGAATTGATTTTTTTTCCTGATGAATTATTCAGATTTTGTTGCCAGTACTTTATCCCTTGTTTGCAACAGCTTATAATAAAGACTGTCCCGTAATGCCTGCCGACTGGCTTCAATAATATTTTTAGTGATTTTGTTTATATTTATTCTCTCTGGTCTCTGTGTTCTCTGTAACTCTGTGGCTTTGTTATTAAAACCGGGGTGGAGATTACATTAAAAATTGTTTTTCTCCATTCTAATGCATGTGTACTTTTTTTCATGGACTCAAAAGGAAATATTAACATCCTCCGCCAAGAAATTGATGATTTGGATGATCAAATACTTGATTTACTTGTTAAACGATTTTCAGTATCAAAAGAGATTGGTGATATAAAAGCTGCAAATGAATTTGAAATCGGCGATTCAAACAGAGAAAGGGCAATTATCGACCGTCTTTCTAAAAAGCTGAAAGGCAAACTAAATAATAATGATATTGCGGCAATTTTTAGTCCTATTTACCAGATTTCTAAAAAAATACAAAAAAGAGATTAGTAATCTATTTAACCTAATAAAAGTGCCTCCCAATTTAGTGTTCTTTCATTTTTTTCAATTGAGCATACCTTGATATTAATTATCGACAATTACGATTCATTTACTTATAACCTGGTACAAGTAATTGGTTTGATGAGTACAGATATTAAAATCGTTTTAAATGATCAGTTCAACATCAGCGATGTAAGCAAATGGAATCCGACACATATTGTTATTTCTCCAGGACCAGGCAGACCGAAAAACGCTGGCCTTTCCATGACGGTTATTCAACATTTTGGTGAAAATATTCCAATCCTGGGTGTTTGTTTAGGACATCAATGCATTGGAACTGCCTACGGGGCTAAAGTCCATTCTGCAAAACGAATCCTCCACGGAAAAACGTCTATGATCCATCATTCCAACACAAATATATTTCAAAATATTCCCTCTCCTTTCCAAGGTGCGCGTTATCATTCATTATCACTAGATACAGTACCTGATCAATTTGTGAAATCGGCTTGGACAAACGATGGAGAAATCATGGCAATTACCCATAAAGAAAAACCGGTTTTTGGAGTTCAGTTTCATCCTGAATCATTTTTAACACCCGTGGGATCAAAAATTCTCGAGAATTTTCTCAATGTTTAGCCAGATACCTGAAAAGAGTAAACCTGTGGTGTTTCTCGGCAATGGAACCTCGGGTTGGGAAAACATAGCAGCATGGAATCCCGTTGATTCCATTTCCTTCTCAATAGACGATCCATCTGAAAGACTCATTCATTTTGTTAAAAAATATTCCGGTAAATTTATTGCCGGTTTTATTACGTATGAATATGGTGCAAAAAGACTTGGCGTTCCCGTTCATTCGTCGAATGATGACCTGTCGGCAGTTCATTTTCGAGCATATGAATCTTATGAGATGATTGGTGAATTTGATGGATCGGGTTTACCAGAATGGCTCCCATTTACACCATCCATTCCTAAAGAAGCGTATCATTCAAATTTTGATCGTATTATAGATTATATCGAACAGGGTGAATTCTATCAGCTGAATTACACATATCCAATGACGTCAAAAACAAGACTATCTCCCCGATCACTTTTCCAATCATTTCGAGCAAAAAATAACGTTGGATATTCTGCTTACATTGAAGATGACACTTGGGCTATTCATAGTCTTTCTCCTGAACAGTTTATATTAATTCGAGATGGAGTAATTTCCACAAGACCCATCAAAGGGACTGTAGCCCGGAGTAATGATCCTGAGTTAGACGAAGAACTTCTTAATCGTTTACTCTCCAGTCAAAAAGATCAGGCAGAACTGTACATGATTATTGATTTATTACGAAATGATTTAGGAAAAGTATGTGAATTTGGATCCGTGCAGGTGATGGAATCAAAGTCAGTTCAAAAATTGGAAAAAGTTTTTCATACCTATGGGTTAGTTAAAGGAAAAATCAAAAAAGGGATTCATCCCATTGAAGCCCTTATTTCTATGCTCCCCGGTGGATCCATATCCGGATGTCCAAAAAAACGCGTTTGTGAAGCCATCTATGAACTTGAAAGTCATCCTCGGGGTATTTACACCGGAACGATTGGTTATATTTTGCCAGACGGTACATTGCAGTTCAATATAGCTATCAGGACAGTAATACAGGAAAGAAATAAACTCAGATTGGGCATTGGCGGAGGAATTACAATTGGATCAAATAAGGAGGATGAATTCAATGAATCACTAGCGAAGGCGGCTTCTTTCCAACCATGATCAAAGCACTTGTTAATGGAAAATGGGATCAAATCCCCGCCGATCATTTACAGGTTGGGAGCTTTTCATTTGCTTTTGAACCGGGACTGTTTGAAACCTTTAGAACAATTGACCATAAACCCGTGTTTCTGAATCTTCACCTAGACAGACTTTATTTGTCAGCACAAAAAATCGATTTGGATATTCAATTTTCAAAATTTGAAATATTTGAAATAGTTCAGACTGTTGTGAACAGCTTTTCAGATTCGAATCAACTTTTAAGAATATTGGCTGTGCCGAACAATATAATAGTATACACAGTTCCATTAGCGATAGACGAAACGATTTATCATGGAGTAAAAGCTATAACCGTTAACGCTAAAAGAAGCTCTCCAGCAATAAAATCAACTAAGTATCGAACCTGCCTATCCGCCTGGGAAAAAGCACGGGAGCTCGATTGTTTCGAAGCAATTTTGACAGATAGTATGAATGATGTTTTCGAAGGAAGCCGGAGTAATATTTTTTGGGTAAAAGACGGTAAAATTTTTACGCGTCAATTTGATATACTGCCTGGAATCACAAGAGAAATTATTATTTCAAAATCATTATATCCTGTATCATTCGGGCAATTGAATGTGGCCAATCTTGAATCAATTGATGAATTGTTTATTACAAATAGTGTTTCCGGAGTTGTACCTATCTCACAGGTGAATAGTTCAATTATTAGAAATAGTAAGGTTGGTGAAATAACAAAAAAAATACTAAATGATTACACTAAATGGATTCTGAATGGTAATGAAAATGAGAACCTTATCTTGGTGTAATTTTTTCATTCAAGGATATTATGAAAAGGAACGCCTTTATGATTCCTATCAATCAGAAATAGCATTCCAATAAAATTGGTTGGCACGTGTCGATTTTTACCTTAAAATTCACTTATCAGAAAGTCACTATGGCAACGAAATATTACTATCAAACTTATTTTAATGACGGGTTGAGGGTCAGTCCCTGAAGGCGTTTTGTCTTCCGCTGACTTCAACCCCGGTTAACTAATCGGGGTTTTTTATTGTCAAAAAATATTAAAATCGGAATTCAAGGCGGAAAGGGCAGTTTTTCCGAACAAGCTGCCCATGAGTTTGCCCACAATCATGGGCTTGAAGGAACATCCATTGAATATCTCATTTCATCTGAAGCTGTGTTGGCAGCGGTGGAAAATGAAACAGTTAAGTATGGTATTTTTGCCATGGAAAACGCCCAGGGCGGCGTGGTCATCGAAAGTGTGGAAGCATTGGCAAAATATCGCTGCGATATCATTGAAATGTTTCATATTCCCGTCGATCAAAATCTTTTGGGAATTGCCGGTACCGTCGTTGGAGATATATCGGAGATTCATTCACATCAGCAGGCACTTCGACAATGCAAAGATTATTTGAGTGAACATTTTTGGACCCGTCCGCTGATAGAAGAAGATGACACCGCTGAAGCAGCTCGGCGATTGGCAGAAGGAAAACTTCCACCAACAACCGGTGTCATTGCGAATAAGGCTTGTGCCGAACTATACGGGTTGGAAATTCTTCAGGAGAGTATCCACGATTTAAAACACAATCTGACGCTATTCCTAGGCGTTAAAAAATTAGAAACCTCATGAAAAATGTCGGACTCATTGGATTTGGACGATTTGGTATGGTGTTGGCCAATATTCTGCAAAAAGGATTTGCTATCAGAGCCTATGATCCTAAAGTAGAATCATCTTTCCCCGGAGTGGAGTTTGTTGATTTAGATACCGTATTAAAGGAAAAAACCATTTTCATTGCGGTTCCAATTCGTCAGTTCGAATCGCTTATAAAAGACATATCATCTTGTATTCATCCCGGGGCAACTGTTATTGATGTCTGTTCGGTAAAAATCCATCCGGTAAATGTTATGATGAAATATCTTCCTAACTCAACTGGGATTATCGGAACACACCCCATGTTTGGCCCCGATTCGATTGTCTCAAATAATCGTCTTAAAATGATGATGAATAATGTGAGAGACGCCCATAATCAGTTTAATTTTTGGAAAGGGTTTTTCACAGATCAAAATATTCGAATTATGGAGATATCCCCCAATGAACACGACCGCTTGGCAGCACAAACCCAAGGTGTAACCCATTTCCTTGGACGGATGCTGAAAGAATATGGAATTCATAAAACATCCATTGATACTCAAGGATTCCGTGATCTGTTAGATTTGGTAGATCAAACGTGTAATGATACTTGGGAATTATATTCCGATTTACAATGTTATAATCCATATACCAAAACGATGATTGAGGAATTGAAACGGGCAACTAAAACACTAGATAATCGATTAAAGGGCTTGCAGAATGACACAATGGAAATCTGACAGCTGGAAAAAATTTACTGCTCTGCATATTCCTGATTATCCCGACATGAATCATTTATCTGATGTAGAAAAGACACTCAACGGATTCCCACCCCTTGTTTTTGCCGGTGAAGTTCGTTCTTTAAAGCGATCCTTGGCAAATGTAGCTGATGGAAATGGGTTTTTACTTCAGGGAGGGGATTGTGCAGAAAGTTTTTCTGAATTTCACGCCGATAATATTCGGGATACATTTCGCGTCATTCTCCAGATGGCGGTTATACTAACATCAGGGGTGAGTTTACCCGTTGTCAGAGTGGGACGCATGGCGGGTCAATTTGCTAAACCACGCTCAAACCTTACCGAAAATATTGACGGCGTGGAACTTCCCAGTTATACAGGAGACATTATTAATGATATCCGATTTGACAAGGATAAACGGCAGCCAAATCCCGACCGGATGCTCAAGGCCTATTCTCAAGCCGCTTCCACCCTGAACCTTTTACGGGCGTTTGCAGATGGTGGTTATGCGGATCTTCGTCATGTCCAATCATGGAATATGGGCTTTGTAAAAAGCGGTCCTCAAGGAGAACGGTATCGCCATCTCGCTGATCAAATTCAAGAAAGTTTAAACTTCATGGAGGCATTAGGAATCACGTCTCAAAATACGTCCCGATTGCGCCGAGTTCAATTTTATACAAGTCATGAATTATTACTATTACCCTATGAGGCATCTCTCGTCCGTCAGGATTCCACTTCCGGAAATATATACAATACATCTGCACATTTTCTGTGGATCGGTGACCGAACACGATTTCTTGACAGCTCTCACGTTGAATTTTGTCGCGGGATTGAAAATCCAATCGGAATCAAATGCGGTCCATCGTTAAAGCCTGATGAATTAATCCAACTTTTAGATATATTAAATCCAAACGATGAAGCAGGGCGTATTACACTTATCACAAGGTTTGGATATAAAAAGATTGAAAATTATTTACCTAAACTTATTCGAAAAATTCAACAAAAAGGACGCACGGTTGTATGGTCCTGCGATCCGATGCATGGGAATACGATCAAGAGCAGTAATGGAATAAAAACACGTCCGTTTGACCATATTATTGAAGAAGTTAAACAGAATATTAAAATTCATCAATCGGAAGGGACTCATCCGGGTGGAATCCATTTAGAAATGACGGGGCAAAATGTAACCGAATGTACCGGTGGCTTGGAGGATATAACTGAAGCCGATCTAACCGATCGATACCGAACACATTGCGACCCAAGGTTAAATGCCAACCAAGCGATTGAACTGGCTTTTCTAATTGCCGATGAATTGAAGCAGAATGGAAATTGATAAATAGACAAGGATTAATTATTATCAAAATAACGTGTCCATGACTTGGACACGTTATCATTACGTGTCCAAATATACATAAAATTTACACACGTAATGATAATATGTGTAAATTCCAATCATGAAAAATAATCATAAAATTTCATTTCATCCTGAAAAACCCTTTAATGATTTACCAATGTTACCACCATCGGTTGAATTAGAAACACAGGATATTCTCAAAAAAACCATTTTAGCAAGTCGTTCATTAGCAAAATTAAATGGCGTATGCCAAAAAATCCCTAATCCTAACATTTTGATTAATTCACTCACTTTACAGGAAGCAAAAGACAGTTCTGAAATTGAAAATATTTTTACTACAAATGATAATCTTTATCAGGCTTTTACAGCATCTACCGGTAAAATTGATGCACAAACCAAGGAGGTTATTCGATACAGAGACGCATTGTGGAATGGATATTTAGCACTTAAAAATAAGTCTGTTTTAAATACAAATCTTTGGATAAACCTTGTACAAACGATTTTAAAAAATACTGCCAGTATTCGGAATATACCGGGAACAGTTATTGGTAATCCTGTAAAAGGGGAAATTATTTACACACCCCCTGACGGAGAAAACGTCATTCGAGATTTGTTACATAATCTTGAAAATTATATTCATGAAAATGTCACTGTTGATCCACTTATTAAACTCGCCATCATTCATTATCAATTTGAAGCGATTCATCCATTTTTCGATGGAAATGGGAGAACCGGACGGATATTAAATATTCTCTATCTTAATCAAATGGGGCTATTGGATTTACCCATCCTCTATTTAAGTAAATATATTATTGAACGAAAGAATGAATATTATCAACATTTACGAAATATCACTGCTAAATATGATTGGAGACCTTGGATATTATATATGCTAGACGCCATAGACGTTACATCACAGGATACAATGAAAAAAGTTCAGGCGATTCGTAGTCTATTAGATAAAACAATTTTATACTGCAGAAAAAAACTTCCAAAACGAGTGTATTCAAAAGAATTAATAGAATTATTATTTGAACAACCTTTCACCAAGGTAAAATTTCTCGTTGATGCCCATATTGCGGAACGGAAAACAGCTGCAGAATATTTGAGAGAATTAGAAAAAGTTGGTGTTTTATCACCTAAAAAAATTGGCAAAGAAAATGTGTTTATTCATAACGAACTTTATGAATTATTATCGAAATAACATGTCCATGACTTGGACACATTATCATTACGTGTCCATATATTGAACATGTTTGACCATGTAATGATCATATCAGAATAAAACAATCAAGATTAGTTTTCAATGATAAAAGGCGAACTAACTTTCCCAGGAGATAAATCCATCTCCCACCGTGCGCTCATGCTGGCAGCTTTATGTGACGGAGAATCTCGACTTTCTAATCTATCTACCGGTGCAGATGTACTCACTACGAGAAAATGCCTCAAAGCCTGTGGAGTTCAAATCAGAAATGATGGAAAAGATATAATTGTAAAGGGCGGTCGTTTTTCTGATCCAACAGAGCCATTAGATTGCGGAAACTCCGGAACCACTGTACGATTATTTTTAGGACTACTTGCAGGGCAAGGAATTAATGCGTCTTTTATTGGCGATGAATCATTATCATCCCGCCCCATGAATCGTATTTTAAAACCCCTGTCCCAAATGGGATTGATAGCAAAAAGCAACAATGGGACTCTACCCATTACAATCCATCAAAGCGAATTGAACGGAATTTATTATGAGTCACAAGTTGCCAGCGCTCAAGTAAAATCCGCTATATTATTAGCCGGACTTGGTGCTATCGGAAATACATCTGTAACCGAACCAATCAACTCTCGAGACCACACAGAACTCATGCTGAAGGGTTTAGGGGTAAAAATATTTGTAGATGGAAATTCTTCCATTGTTTCTAGATTATCATCTCCCCTTTCTAATTTTAAGATGACGATTCCCGGGGATCCGTCCACTGCTGCATTTTTTGCCGCGGCTGCTGCTCTCGTTCCCGAATCTGAAATTACACTGAACAATGTATTATTGAATCCCACGCGAACTGGATTTTTTTCGATTCTTGAAAAAATGGGCGCCGGCGTGGAATATTTAAAACAATGGAATAAAGCAGGCGAAAGGATTGGCAATCTGAGAATTTTTCATCAACCACTTAAAGCCATTTCAATTGCTAAACAAGACGTACCACGGCTCATTGATGAAATCCCCATTATTGCTATTTTAGCTACACAGGCAGAAGGCTTGACAGAAGTACAAGGAGCAGAAGAATTGCGGGTTAAGGAATGCGACCGTATACATGCTGTTTGTTTAAATCTAAAACAAATGGGGGCCGATATTGAAGAATTGGACGATGGTTTTATTATTAACGGTCCAACACCTTTAAACGGTGCAAAGATTGATACATTTTATGACCACCGGATCGCCA
>CAZBEY010000033.1:0-20793 GCA_964491015.1 uncultured bacterium
ACGAGGAAGAAAAGGGGAAATTGAGAGAAATTGTAGAATTGACTAAAAACAATATTGTTGATTTGATTCCATTTAAACGAAAATAAACTGAATATTTTTTAGCTGAACTGGCCAGGGAGGCTTGACCGCAATTAATCAAAAAACCTGAATCGAAGACAAGCCCAAGCGGAGACGAGTCCATCTTTAAATCGTAGTTTTTTCCCTTCAGCCGTGGAACGTCTATTATATGTTATTGGAATTTCCTTTACTCGAAGCTTTCTTTTAAATACTTTTGCCGTCATTTCTGCTTCCAGACCAAATCCTTTCGATTTCAGGTTAAGATTTTTGAAGGCTTCAACTGGTACCGCCTTGTAACAGGAGGCCATATCATCAATCCACCTTAGATTAACCATATTGGAAAACAATGTGATTAGCTTATTCCCAAAATAATGGAATGACCAATGGATTGGTTTTCCCTTCCATCGGCTTCCAAAGACCACATCGGCTTCTCCTTTTTCAATGGGATCAATTAACTTTATATAATCACCGGGATCATATTCAAGATCACCATCCTGTAAAATCACAACATCGCCCGTTAAGTGGGGGATTGCTGTTTGAATTGCTTTTCCTTTTCCCATATTGGTATTATGTTTTAAAAAAATGATTCCCTCGATTAGGGATAAAATTTCATTTGTTTCATCTGTGGAACCATCATCCACGACAATTATACTAAAAACCATTGGAATTGATTTGACTCTATTAATCAACTCCCGGCAAGTTTGAGCTTCATTGTAAACCGGAATAATTATTGATAATTTTGTATTCATCTTGATTCGAGTTAATCAATAGTAAATTGATTATGTGCAAACATTTTGGATGGAGAACGAGATGTTAATTGTCTAATAATCCCCATCCGAAGTCCCATGGAAAAGTTGTGGAAATATAAAATCACTCAGGGTTTTATTTTATGATAAATCCTTTTTGAAATACATATTGATATTTTAGGAATATCTTCCCTTTGAATGGTTTTTTGATACCTTCATAGGCAATCAAATTTGAGAACGGGATGGATGAAAATCCCAATTCAATATTACCCAAATTGCTCATCCAGCCTAACGAAACAGAAAAAATCTTGTGGTCAACGGTTGGATTCGAAGGGAATGAACCCATTTTTGATTCATGCCAATTATCATAAACAGATTGGAGCGTATTATTTCCTTTGCTCAACCAGGTAAAATCAAAATGAAAATATATTTGTTTTGTTAACTTGGAATCCGTTTGGAAATGGACTGAATTTAAATCTGTACCATATAAATATCCCAACGCATGGCCCCGATTAACCCAAGATGTTGATTGACCATGATGGATATTTGCCCAAGTATCTATTTTTGTGATATCTGCTTCCCAAGTGACTGGAATTTTTCTCAATTTTAAGGCGCCATCTGCACCAAAACGTAATCCAATTTGGTTTTGTAAATTGTTCTTATCCACTTGAAAATCATCTATTACTAATTCGGTATATACTGATAAGGATGCTTTTAAATTATATCTTGCTGTAATATAAATGATGGAATTATCACTGTCCTTCGGTTCGTAAAGTTCATCTCCTTCCAATGCGGCAAAAAAGTAAGGAATGAATGGGTTTAGATACATGAATTCCACTGAACGATGTTGACCCGTGTAAAGAACCTGCTCTCCAAGACTGATCATTAGTCTCTTTGATTTAGGAATCCAAATCATGCGATGCCCTGCGGTCAATCGCTTAATGCGCACATCCACATTTGTCGTATCTGCCCCTAATTGTCCTGAAAAGAATTCAAATTGAAAATTTGCCATATTTATCTTAACCATAACAAGATCATAGGTGGGTCCGGTTGTAGTATGAATAATTGAGCTTGAAGTACTTTGTCCTAAAAATAATGGGGAGCGACCCATCTGAATTTCAAACATTTGACCTGTATATCTCAAAAAAGCATTTCTTACTCGACCGCTCAAACCAAATCGGGTGAATGAAGTTCCCAGTATATTTTGTCCATTAGGATCATTTACGATGACCGGTTCGATAAGTAGTGACCAATTTTTTACATTAGCACCTCCCCAAAAATGCAATAATTCCACGTCCTTAATAGCTCCACCGGAATAAAATTCAGACGAAAGTCCTATTTGAGTCTTTTCCTCTGGAAAATTATTTTGGAGGTCGTAAGGGCTGAATAATTTAAATACTGATAAATCGTGGAGTGATCTAAAAGACTCATGGAGAGGGTAAATATTAACATCATCCGGTTGAGGAATTAATTGCCCCAAAACTATTGAAAACAAAAAAGCTCCCAAAAACGGGAGCCTGATTAATCTAGTGAACATTTCTTATCAGGCTTGACCTTTGATCGAAACTACATCTAAATCCAGTTTTTTACCTAATGCAAAATAATCCTGCGGTGTATAATCCGGGACTAATAACTGCAATTTTTGTTTTATCGCATCCGATTCATAGGAATCTGCAATTTTAATTAACGATTGAATATCTTTTTTAAGGTGTTCCCACTCAGGATGGTTGTTTTGATCTTTCAGTACCATAATCTTTTTATGGGTTGTATGCTGAATTCTTTCTTCTTTTGCAATTAATTCTTCATAGAGTTTTTCTCCGGGCCGGAGTCCGGTATACACGATGGAAATATCTTTTTCAGGTTCGAATCCGGACAATCTAATAAGATCGTACGCCATATCTTTAATACGAATGGGCGTTCCCATGTCTAAAACTAATATACGGCCTTTTTTCCCCATCGTCCCTGCTTGGAAAATGAGTTGTGACGCTTCAGACACGGACATAAAATATCTATACATTTCCGGGTGGGTAATTGTTACGGGTCCTCGATGTTCTATTTGTTTTTGAAATGTAGGAATCACACTCCCGGAACTCCCAATAACATTACCAAACCGGACGGCAATCATTTTTGTTTGGCTTATTTTATCTACACAGAGTACAATTTTTTCCGCTAACCGCTTAGTCGCTCCCATAATATTAACCGGAGATACAGCTTTATCAGTGGATACCAAAACAAATTTATCTACATGGTATTTGGTAGACAATTCCGCCATGATCATAGTGCCAAGAACGTTTGTATTGACAGCAGCCCACGGATGCAATTCCTGCATAGGTACATGTTTATATGCGGCTGCATGGAACACAATTTGGGGACGATATTCTTTAAATACGACATTCATTTGGTTTTCGTCCCGGACATTTGCAAGAATCGCTTTGGTGAGCGTTTTACCCCTCATTTCATTACAATCCTGTTCTATAGAAAATAAATTCTGTTCACTATTATCAATCATAATAAGAGACCCGGGATTGTATTGGAGGCATTGTCTAACTAACTCTGAACCAATGGATCCACCTGCGCCTGTTACCAAAATACGCTTATCACCCATAAAATTTTTGATTGATTCTTTATCCAGCTGGACTTCTTCCCGCCCAAGTAAATCCAGAATAGACACTTCGCGAATATTTTTTATGGAAATTTGATTATTCATTAATTCAGAAAAGCTGGGAATTGTTCGAAAACGCTTGCCTGTTTTTTCACACAACTCCACAATTTGACGCATTTGCTCAGTCGTTGAAGATGGGGCAGTGATCAGTATTTCATCATACGGTATTGATAAACTTGCTAATTCATGCATTGATCCTAAAATAGGAATCCCGTGTATACTCGCTCCAAGTTTATATACATCATCTTCCAGAAATCCAACGACCTCAAATTCTGACGGATAGGTTGCTAATATTTCTCTGGCAATTTTTTCCCCTGTATTCCCTGCCCCTAATAATATTAATCTGGTTTTCTTTTTATTGTTATTATATGAAGGAATATTTTGTAATGAAGAATAATAAAACCGAACACTAACTCTCACTAATCCAACAAATATGGAGGAAAGGAGATAGTCCATCACAAAGATTGATCGGTTCAAACCTTCGAATTCCAGGGATAAACTATAAAACACAATGATGACCAGAGAGGCAGTTGTTGAGGCCTTTAATACTTTGACACCATCCCAGATAGATGTATAACGATAAATACCACGATATAATCCAAAGGCACGAAAAATCAATAATTTTAATGGGACAATGAACAGTAAGGATGTGCCGAAATTGCTCCAATAGTCTGAAGGTAAACGGAAATCAAAACGGAGCCAGTAGGCCATCAGTAAGCTAAAAATAATTACTATCCCGTCAGCTAGTACAATAAAGTACATGCTTGTGTTTTTAAATCGCCCTCTATACATTAATTAATTATCCATGTTTCCTACTGAAAGTTATATATCTGTTAGATAAGATACAAAATTTATATAATGAGGAGAAAGAACCAAATTTAGTCTTTTACAAAATGAGGAAATCCACACCTGGATATAGAAAGAATAAGAACACTTTGAGGATATTTAAGAAACGATACCATGAATAATTGAAATAATTTTATTCTGATCACTAACGGATAAATCAACACCTGAGGGGAGACAGAATCCATTTGTAAAGACTGTTTCCGTTACGGAGGTCTCTTCCAGGCTGTGAAATAGACAATGTTTATATAGGGGTTGCATATGCATGGGCTTCCATACGGGGCGCGCTTCAATATTTTCTTTTTCTAAGGCATTTATAATATTCTCTTTAATCATATCACTCGAATTAATGGTACATGCAGTTAACCAGCGGGTTGATCTGCCGTAATCGGCTTCAGGCATAAATTTAATTTTAGTGACTGAAGATAATCCTTTTTTATATCGTTGAAAAATTTCTCGGCAGGAAGAGACATGTGTATCCAGCAGGGTTAATTGTCCACGTCCTAAGGCAGCCAGAATATTACTCATGCGATAATTATATCCTAATTCACTATGTTCATAATGAGGGGCATCATCCCGAGCCTGAGTGGATAAAAACCTGGCTTTTTCTACCAGTGTTGATTCGTGACTCACCAACATTCCACCGCCGGATGTAGTAATCATTTTATTTCCGTTAAAAGACAACACCGCCATCCGTCCCAAGCTACCGCACTTTTGCTGTTTATAGGATGCCCCAAGGGCTTCAGCAGCATCTTCAATTACCGGAACCTTATATTGATCGCATATCGTAATCAAGGAATCATAATCAGCGCTTTGGCCATATAAATCGGTTACAATCACAGCTTTAGGCAACTGATTTTTCATTTCAGCTTCGTCAAACGCTGCTTGCAGCGCACTTGGACACATGGTCCAGGTTTTCCAATCGGAGTCAATAAATACCGGTGTTGCCTTTTCATACATAATCACATTTGCACTTGCCACAAAAGTTAAATCAGAGCAAAATACAATATCCCCTACCTGAACATCACATAGTTTTAAAGCTAAATGGAGGGCAGCCGTACCGGATGATAAGGCAACGGCATTTTTTACACCGATGAAGTCACATATTTCCTCTTCAAAGGCATCTACTTGGGGTCCAAGGGGCGCAATCCAATTTGAGTTGAGTGCTTCACGAATATATTCTAATTCTTTATCTCCGAGATGGGGTGGAGACAAGTAAATTTTTTTGCTCTCTTTAATCGACATAAAATGTATTTATTAATCCCAAACCAGGGGAATTAACGGATCTGAAATTTCCGGTATAAATTGCATCTGTTCTACAATATCTTTTTGAATATCCACGCCATCGGCAATTTCTGTTAATATCAAATGTCCATTGTGAATCTCAAAGACACATCGTTCTGTAATAACCATTATATTTTGCGATTTTTCTTTCTGCAATTTGGATGAGTAGGTAACCTGGCTTACGGAAGAAACACATTTTTGGATGGTTCCTTCTTTCAATATGGTAAGCGTCGAACCACTGCGTTGTATTTCCAACCCTTTGGTAGTAAAAGATCCCACAAACACCAATTTTTTTGTGGCATGGGCAATATCCATGAATCCGCCACAACCAAAATCCTCTGTTCCAATACGGCTCACATTAATATTGGCATATTGATCCAATTGAGCAAAGCTTAATATAGCACAATCGAGTTGACCTCCATTGAACCCGGCAAATTGACTATCCTGTGTTAAAAAGGCATCGGGTCCCATGGCAGCGCCAAAATCGGGACGCCTTTCCGGAATACCACCTATGACACCCGATTCTAAATAAGTGACAACATGATGATAGCTATCCGGTTTCTGTTTGGCGTAGATCCCCACCAATTCCGGCAGCCCCTGTCCCAAATTGACCCTTGATGTATTCCTCAGTTCTTTTAGGGCGCGTTTTGCAATCAGTTGCTTGAATAAAACATCATTATCTTCGGAGTTAACTTTATCGAATTGTTTGGTGAGTAAGCCGACATGTAGGTGGTATTGGTTTGTTTGACGATGGTCTCGCTTTTGATCATTGCAAAGAACAATTCCATCTACCAAATGGGCGGGTAAATCGACTTCCTGAGGGGAAAATTGGGAACCTATATTTCCCGCTACCTGGGCGAATACTTTTCCGCCTGAGCTTTTCGCTGCCTGTGCCATGGCTAAAAATTCTGTTTTTATGGGCTCATCTTTCATGGAAATATTCCCGAAAGAATCAGATACCGATCCCCGTAGCAGGGCAACGTCAATTGAAGGTGATTTATAAAATAGATATGATTCCCCGCGTAAATCTATGATTTCAACTACATTATCTTTAGTCAGGTTGTTCAGTTTTCCGCCATCAATTTCAGGGTCCACAAATGTATTCCGACCTACATTGGAGATTAAACCAGGGCTTCCACGACCGATTTCACGAAATAATAATGCTATTTGTCCCTGAGGGAGTGAATAACCCTGAATTTTATTTTCCTGTATTAATGTCCGGATGAGGGGAATAGAGCCATAAAAACTCCCGATGGTACAATATAGGAGTTCTTTGTGGGCGAGGATATCCACACCGGGATCTGTCGGTGTGCTGGAAAACATGAGTGTAATTTTAGACGGAGTCCCTGAATCATCATAAGATTCACGAATTAATCGCAAGAGCTGCTGGGGTGTTCCGGAACGGCGAAAGCCCCCCACTGCAATCATTTTCGCAAATTTAATTGCGTCAATAAACTGCGATTCACTAATAATTTTATTCATTTTCACCCATAATTTTTGCCGGGACGCCAGTCACAATTACATTGTCCGGAACATCTTTCACGACAACTGCTCCCACGCCGACTATAGAATTTTTTCCGATGGTAATCCCCGGTTTAATGGCTGATCCAACACCGATAGTTGAAAAGTCCCCCACTTTTACGGAACCACCAAATGAGGCATTCCCTCCTACCAGAACATGATTTCCTAGCACATTATGATGACCGATTAAGGCATCGCCGCCTAAGAAAACGTTGTTGCCGATTGTCGATCGAGTATGGATGGCAGTACCCATTTCTACAATAGTATTTTCGCCGATACTCACCTGAGTATCAATGAGTGATTGCGGATGAATAATTTTAATCATTTTGAAATGGTTTTCTTTAAACAACATATATTTTTCATATCGAATTTGATTATTCCCCACAGCAATAACAGCGTGATTTATCAGTTTTTCATGGGCGAAGTTGAGAATATTGTCGTATGATAAAATAGGTTTTCCATCCATTTCGGTTCCTATTTTATCCATTCCGTCATCGCAGAATGCTTCAATTTGGAATTCATTTGAGTACGATAATAAATTTTCAATGAGGGAACCATATTCTCCCGCTCCAAACACGATGACTTTTGTCATGAAATACTCTCACTTTTTGAGATTTTTAATTTTACTTTTAATGTCGCTTTCCTTTTATGCATATCCCATGCACTTTGCCAATGCTCAAATTCAAAAATTGATTGGTTGAAATAGCTCATATTTATTTTTTCAGATAAAGCCATCGCTGCTCTGAAATTTTCTTCATTACTTCCAACGGAACCAATGATTATTTTATCAAAACTTACAATTTGCTCCAAGTCAATCTTCTCCTGATCGTAAGGCAATCCTAAAAGTAAGATTGTTGCCGATACAGAAGAAAGATGAATCAGTTTTTTTGCAAGTTCCGGGTCCCCGGTGCATTCAATAATAATAGAAAATTGACTAAAGTCCGGGTCTTTTATTGTGGTGTGAATAGGTATATCTTCCAATAAAGAAACTCTATTTTCATTCTTGTCGTAAATTGTAATGTCATGGTTCCAATAATGACACACCCTCGCCGAAAGATGACCAATGGGACCTGCGCCGACGATTAAAATCCTTTCTTTTTCTGTTTCATTCACATCATTTAAACCTGCTCTGGATAATCCTTTATGGACGACCGCTAAGGGTTCTATGCTGCTTGCAGTGATTAATGATAAAGAGTCCGGTATTTTATGGACAAAATGAGATTTTAATGTAACATATTCCGAATATCCTCCATCATGGTTTAATACACCCACTTCTTTCCGATCTAAGCAAGCCGTCTGTCGATTACTTAGGCACATTTCACAAATACCGCAAGATAGAATACATTGGCCAACGACTTTTTCCCCAGCCATAAGATTGTTTACTTTAGACCCAACGCGTTGAATGGTTCCGGAAAATTCATGGCCAGGGACTATGGGATATTTTGCCCACCCTGATTTATAGTAACCGAGATCACCTCGAAGTACTTCCAAATCTGTTTCACAAACTCCTACGTAGGCGACCTTAATTAGAACTTCGTTAGGTTTTATCGGTTTGAGTGAGTAGGTCGTTTTCCGAATATCATTGGGGCCGGAAAATTCCAACACATCGTATGAGTTTGCAACATACTGTTCTCTATAATCTCTCAGATTGAATTTCTTATCTGTCAATGATTTTAATTTCCCCAGGAGGTTGTTAAATCGGTAGACTCTTATATCGTTAATTTTTGAGAGATTATTTTCGAGTAAAGCATTCATAGTATCTCTAATGAACAGCCCAATTTGTACCGGGATCTGCAGAAGGATTTTCCATACCGGAAAGATGCCAATCGATCTGGCAGCAATGGCTTCTCTCCAGAAACGGCGTCTGATTTGATCACCCGTTTCGTGGTGGAAATGAAATATATTCGCTTTCGGCTTGTAGATTATTTGGTATCCTTTTGCCATCCAATATTTTGACCATTCTATATCTTCCAAGCCGGTCAATGCTTCATCGAAAGGGTGTTCCTTCCAAAGTTCTTTTCGTATCAACGAGTTGGCATTATTACAAAAATAATTGGGCGTTTTTTGAATGACTTCATTGTCGGGATATATTCTTGCAAAGTCTCGAATTTCAGAATAATTCGATTGTTCGTTCCCTATTTGTTTTCCATAAGACAGGGCTATTTTATTCGTCGATGAAGTTTGTGTAAATCCATTAACCAATTCTTCTAACCAGTGGTCGTGTTCCGGTAATGTATGTGCGGACAAAATGCAAATCAGGTCACCTGTGGAATTTTGAATTCCATTATTGATTGCAAAACCGAACGTAAAATCCTCCGGTTCAATTTCTAACACTTTTTGACTCTTCTTTAATGCCAGGTCTAGTGTACCGTCGGTAGATCCTGAATCGACGATGATTGTTTCGACAAGTTTATAGGTCTGATTCCGGATTGCGTCAAGAAGACCGCCAAGATATTTAGACTCATTTAATGTACGAATGATAATGCTGACTTTTGGATTTGCGGAAATCACGGCTCTAATAAGGTATATACTTGATATGTATCTCCCAACGAAGAAACAATTTTTTCTTTGATTTCTTGATGAAAGGTGATTGAGGCGATTAAAATAATATTCACTGAATAGTTTTTGAGATTAGACGGTGAAATGACGGGCAGACCCTGAAATGATTTCCCTTGTTTAGTTTTGTCATCATCAATGATACACTCCACTTTTATGCTGTTCTTTTCCAAATGACCCAATAGAGACCTGGCGGTATCGCTCGCTCCATAAAGGGCAACATTCTTTACATTTTGACTTAGAAACTGTTCGATCTTTTTCTGAAAATAATCTCCTAATTCATGTTCCAACAAAAGGAGATCGAGCTGATAATCAATAAAATGTTCCTTTAATTTCCGGTGGCCTAAGTCAGTCAATATGAGTGAGTTCTCATCATTTTTCTCCAATAAAGAACTATCGATCAATGACTGGAGATGAATATGTGACAGTGCTTCTTCAATTTCAATTTCAGTATAATCAATGGGTAATGTTAACGCTTTGTTTTTATTGATGTATTTTAAAATAACGAATCTGTAGAATTCCTGTGAATGGCGAAAATATTTTAACCGATTATTTTTCATAATTAAACCTCTATTTTATCACCACAATTCATTACGATTACACTTTGACTCGGACAAATATCATTCATGCCGTCAAGGAAAGAGCTTATGGATGCACTATTATTTTTAAACATATCAATATGATTCGGTACCAATGATTTTACATTTAAATTGCAACATAGTTCAGCCAGCTCTTTTCCATTAATATTTCCTATGATACCCATATTTTCCCGTTCCTTGTCGCGACCATTAACGGGTGCAAAAAAATAATCAAATGTAAATGGCTGCAGTTTTTGCTCAAGGCCTTCATAGAGAATTCCATCTCCCCAGAAAAAAAAGGTTTTATTATGGCAGGAAATAATAAATGAAAGGCAGTCCGGTCTTCCGTTTTTGTCATAGAGCTCATAATGAGCTGCGTGAATTGGATCGATTTTTATATCGTTAATGAATTCAGGCTTACTCGGTTCTAAAAAGGTCATTTTTTCAGGGGCAATTTCAACGGGACTTTTTTCATAGGCGCCGATGGACGAGTAGAAAATAAACTCTGTGTTTATCTGTTGAATGGTCCATGGATCCATGTGATCTCCATGGGAATGGGTGCACAAAACAGCATCGAGTTTTTGAATATCTGACGGTGATATGGGTGGATTAAAATTTCTTCTCATGGATTTTTCATTCAATCCATCCGGATGCTCAACGTAATTTGTAAGATAGGGGTCAATGTATAAAATGGTTTGATTTGTTTTAAACACATATCCGGATTGACCCAAAAAATAGATGTGGACTATCTCATCCCGGAGTTTAATTTGTTCAATTTTGGTGAGAAGGTTCATTTTTTTCTGTTCCCATGAATTCCGGCATGATTTCCTGATTTGTCGGAGAAATTCCACGTCCTCTTATCATTTGAAAAAAAGTCATAAACAGTATTTTAATATCGAGAGAAAAGTTACGGTGATCTACATAATAAACATCGTATTCAAATTTTTCTTCCCAGGACAAGGTATTTCTACCGTTTACTTGCGCCCAGCCGGTGATCCCCGGTTTTACTTCATGACGCCTGTTTTGAAAAACATTGAACCGGTTCATGTATTTTACCGGAAGCGGCCGGGGTCCCACGAGACTCATGTCGCCTTTTATGACATTGAATAAGGTTGGTAATTCGTCCAGACTGGTTTTTCTTAAGAATTTTCCTAAGGGGGTAATTCTTGATTCGTCATGATGAGAGCTTATGGATTTACCCGGGGTCATTGTTCTGAATTTGAATATATTTAATTGGCTTGAATTTATTCCCAATCGTTTTTGCTTAAATAATACAGGGAAACCATTGAATATCATAACCAGGATTGAGACTATAAAAAACACGGGAATCAGTATAGTTATGAGCAATAAACTAATAATAGTATCAAAAATATTCTTCACCATTTTGCAGCTTTTTGGAGAGTAAGTTCAAATTGATTATAGAGGTACTCTAAGGAAAACTTCTCTCGGGCTAATTGTTTTGCAGAGTGACTATACTTTTTTAATCTGTCTTTATTCTGTATTAGATCATTGAGGCGCTTCGCTCCCTCTTGCGGATTATCAAAAGGAACGAAAATACCTGCACGATTCGTCTCTAATAATTCTTTTTGCCATCCGCGATAGTTAATCATTATCGGTTTACCGGCAGCTAAACCATCAAAAAATTTGTTTGCAGAATTATTTTCCATTTCTTTTAAATCAATAAATAATGATGTGACGATTGTGGCGGCAGATAATAGGTTGGGTATATCAGATTTTGGAATTGGGTCTAACATATAAAAATTTTTATTTAATACATCACTCTGCCTGGCAATGTGTCTGATCGTCTTTTTATCTTTTCCTTCACCCATAATTAAAAAACAAATATTCTTATTAATTTTTTTCATTTCTGCTGCAACTTTTACTAAATACGATACACCATTGATTATGCCAAAGGCACCACAATAGACGATGAGTGGATTATTCCCAATCCAGGGAAACTTATTTCGAAATTTAATTCCCTCAATTTTTGGAATGGAAAATTTCTTAATATCACAAAAATTTGGAATAACTGAAATGTGGGAATCGGGAAATCCCGCCCGTGAAATACCTTTTTTCATCCCATTAGACAAGGCGATTATTTTTGTAGAATAACAGTAGGTCATTTTTTCCAATTTTTTTGCTAAATATATAATCATTTTAGATTTTAACGCACCAATCGCAATGGGCAATTCCGGCCATAAATCTCTCACTTCGAAGACCAGTGGAATATGTTTTAATTTTTTTAACATAATAGCCGGGACAGCTATTGTTAATGGCGTGCTTGTTGCAAATATCATATCAGCTTTAAAAATATTCCCCTGTTTCACTGCAAGTAAAGAAAAAGTGACAAAAGACAAAATACGTCTCATAAATGACATATTATTTGAATATTTTACAGGTAACCAAAATATATGTATCCCATCTTCACAAGTATAATTCGACTTATGAATTTGGTACAAATCACGTTTTGTTGTCACCATATAAACAGTATGCCCATTCTCCACCAGGCGCCGAGCCATTTCGTATGATCGTGTGGAACCCGGCATGGAGGGCGTATTAAAATATTGATGAAGATAGATAATTCTCATTACTTAAAACTGTATTTCTTCCTTAGGTATCGATACGTTTCCTTAGATTGATTATACGCCGTTAGCCAGTTTCGGGAACTCGTTGAAGCATGCTCATTGTGAAGAACTTTCAACTCGGGGATGTATGTAACGGGTAAGCCAATCTCGCGTGAAATTTCTGCTACGGAGAATTCTTCTCCATAAAATGAAAAACCGTTATCTAAATATCCACCTCGAAGAAAATACTCCTTTGAAAAGATAATACATGAACCGTGGGGAGCATATATTTTCATTTTTGGTGTCTTAGAATTATTTCTTTTATAACCAAAAATAATTTTATTTATCAACCTGCCTGTTTTATATACCAATTTGGCTGTTATGAAATGAAAATAATAAACGTGATAGTATATTTTATGCAAGAATGTTAACGGATTAATTAAATGGGGATTTTGATTAAGACCGGTTTCGCTTGTGGTAATTTTGGGAGCAATGACCGGATATTTTTGTGTGTTCATTTGTACTAATTGACTGATAAATTTTTTATTTTCAAAAATAATATCATTGTTGGAAATCACTATCCAGTCAGGAGAGTCTGAACTGCCAAATGATATTGGTTCAACCGCCAATGATGCTCCGCCCCAATAGTAAAGATTTTTATCTGAAGGGATAATATTAATTGGTACCAACGAATTTTCGCAAATTTTATTCAATTTATTTAAACTTTTCGCCGTCGACAGATTATCGACTATCGCAATTGAAGCATTTGAATAATCCATACAGTCATTGATACTTGCAACAAATTTTTCTGTCATTGCGGTATTTTTATAATTAACAGTTATGAATACTATTTTTTGCATATTAAATCATTGATTGTTTTGGTTTGATGAAAAATATAGTAAACACAATAAACCATGCCAAAATAATACTATTGTAATGAAACACACTGATCAAAGGTGAATATAAAGTGAAACTATAAAACATCGTCAATGGCATAAGCCAAAAAATAAACCCTCGTAAAGATTTATAATATGAAATTGTTGATAAAAATCCCGCAACCATGCACACAATAATAGATCCGATAATTGAATAATCTCGGATTAACCCTCGTAATGCTGTATATACATTTGTGTATGAGCCATCATGAATAAAAGTGTGGGAATAAAAGCCAAGTTCTCGATCTATCAATCCCAAGGCATTAAAGGGACCGGCAAATGTAGTCATCCCTAATGTTAAACTTGAAGCTTGTATATTTTCTATCCAAATCGTGAAAGCAGATAAATAGCCAAAAAAATACAGCTTGATTCTTTTCACCATAACCAAAAAGAGTATTTCTCCACCGGCCTCTCTGAGCCATTGCAGGGCAATAAATAAAAAGATAAACAGTATACCAAAAAGGGTAATGAAAATAAATAATTTTTTCTCCACTAACCGATGCAAGCGATTACGAGTAATGACTCTGCCTCCGGCAAATCCAGCCATCCAAAGAATCACGGATAATAATATAGTAGATCGTGTGGTTTCCAGGGTTCCTTTTAATACAGCAACAAACAGGGGAGAAAGATATAAAAAATGTAATTTTCGATTTGTCAGAGAATAACCTATTCCTGCAACCAGTGATGCCGGGAAGAGAAAATACAAAAAGAATTTTAAATAAATCGGATACGCCAATAATGCATTATATCTATCTGCTGTAATATTACTCGGTAAAGCAAACAGGCTAAATAAAGAATAATTCATTTGAAATTTTTCCAGACTAAAGCGGAGCAATAAAATCACCCCCAATAAAGATAAACATGTCATTATTAATGTTGAGTATGAAATAATAGATTTATATTCTGATATTGTTTTTACCATTTTAGAATTTTCACTTTTCAGGTCTTCATCTTCATTAAAGGCCAACAAAGAACCGGCTGAAAAAGCCAAGGCAATTGCAGTAATGACCCACAGCCCAAAATAATAATATGGAAATCCTGGAGCAAATACCATTGGCATTAAAATATAAAAAAACCAAGCTAACGGGAAAAATGCTCCCGGAGCAAGCCACGACTTGTATATTTTCCGCATTATAATTGATGCACTTCCTAAAACTGCGAGGGGAATTAAGTCAATCATATTTCTTTGATTTTTTTCATAAGATCACCTGCAAATAAAACAGTAAAGATTATATATACGCTTCCCGATGCCACCATCGTATAGGCAGTAGCCATAATGCCATAGACGGGGAGAAATATGATATTTCCTGTAATGTTCACCAATACAGAAACGAGTATACACATGAGCATGATTCCGGATTTCTCACTCAGCTCGAGGGGCTTATGAATCAATAATGCAAACTGCCATAAAAATCCGCCTATTAATATTGGGATCAATGCGGGTTTTAATGATAAATCAATCTCGGGAATTAACCGGATTATTATATTGAAGATTTGCTGGTCAAAGAAGCAAAATACCATGAGACAAATGGTAAATATAACCAGTTGGTATTTCAACCCCTTTTTTAAAGTTATCAGGGCACCTTTTATATTATTAGTATTCCACAGATTCATAATCCGTGGATGGAGCGCCATGGTAATGGGGAAAATAATTAAAGAAAAGATTCTGGTGATCAAATCGACAAAACTTGCATATGAACCCATGGTAGACGTATCCAAAAATTTCTCGATAAATAAACGATCCAAAAAACGTAATGAAATGTTTGCAACGAACCAAAATGATAGAGGCCAGCCGTAATTAAAAAATGAAAAAAGCTGATTCTGTTTATTGCTGCTTATTTTTTCTACTATTCCAGAATTTATATGCTTAAAAACAAGGAGTACCGGAAGTGCATATGCCAGAGCAAAACCCCAGATGATGCTTGTATGTCCTTTGGTAAATACCAACATAAATGTCACAGGAAGCACCACCGATAAAAAACCCTGCAATGATGTTAATTTTACAACCATAAGCGGTTGCTGCCTTGCCTGGAAAAAAACATTAGACAGTGAAAAACCCCCTATCATTATGGTCAGTGCAATCACCATTAAGGCAGATGAATCCCGGGGAAACGAAAACCACTGCAATATGGTAATCAATAGAATGCAAAATACTCCGGACAGAGCAAACCCTTTGGCTGCAATAGTTAAGAAGTGGTTCTGATCGTTTACCCTTGAATAATATCGTAAAATGGCTTGGCTCAACCAGCCGAAACTGAAGGCTGAACACATATTTGCAAATGTAAATAAAAGGCTGAAGCGCCCATATTCTACTGGACCTGCTAACCGAAAAAACAAAATGACTGATAATAATCCTGTTACTCCGGGAAGGGCTTTTGTAAAAGCGTAAGCCAGCGTTTCTCTGTATAAACTATTTCCCGGGTGATGTGTATTAAAAAAACGCATTGCAGCGTTATATATTATCAGGTAATTGTTTTATCAGAACTAAAGATATATTCCCGGGAGTAGACGGCAAAGAGCGCTAGTATGAGACCAAAAAAGAATGACAGAGATATTGTAATTAATGGTTTAGGCGACGTCATTTTTAGCGGTTTCAACGGTCCATCAACAATTTGAATCAACGTTGCTTCTTCTACTTCCTCAATTTTGGCCTGTTCGTGTTGACTTTTCAATGAAACGTAAAGACTGTTTTGAAGGTCGACTTCCCTTATCAACCGTTTTTCTTCTATAGATAAAGAAGCTGATTGGTTGATATTGCGATTGGTGTGACGAAATTCTTCTACGGCATTTTCTGCATTCCGCAAAGATGCATAGACTTCCACAATGCGGTTTTCAATAAATAGTCGTTTTTCGCTAATCTGTTTTGTTTTCAGCTTGCGGAGGATTCGTCCGGATTCATCAAGAACCGCTGATGCAATATCATGAGCAAATTGCGGTTCAAATCCATTGATAGTGAGGGTCACAATAGGAGAAAGTCTGTTTTTATGGACGGAGATCATTAATTTTAAATCTTCAATGGCCATTTTTGATTTTACGTCATTTTCCTCATCATCATAATTACCTTCGGCTGCCAGCACGTCAAGGAGTTGTATATCTGTACCATATTTTTCAGATTCTATTTTCTTTTGGATAAGGATACGCATCAAATTTTCGCTATGAACAATCTCCGGATAAAGATCATCCCATGGAATGACGTTACCGACACCCGCGGGTACATTAAATCCAAATTGCGATGCTAACCCTGTGAATCCCGATAGAGCATTGTTATCCTCTGCTATGGGCAGAACTTTTGAGGTTGATGAATAGATCGGGTCGGCAATAATAAATACGTATAGGGCTGATAAGCCGGAAAAAAGAATCGGAAGCAAGATGAGCAATTTAATGGATTTTGCCAGCAGGGAGCGAATTTTGGTAATTGAAATTAATTTCCCCGAAATTTCATGACGATCAGATGATACGGGAAGCTCGAAAAAAATCTTTTCTTTTTCTATATTAATTCTCTGGTCTTTTTCCGGATCGGCGATTTCTTGCGTGTATTTAACCAAGTGTTTCGGAGGGATTGTATTTGTTTTTATCCATCCGGACAAAGTCTGTGCGGTTACATTAAAGTACTTAGCAACTTCATATTGGTGGCGATAACCATAATGCTGCATTACCTTGAGCATAATGTCCTTGACGGTGTCTTGTTTATCTTGATTCATATTTTCGGTTAATACAGTGTTATTTTTTGAATAAATGATTTTTTCAAAAAACTAATTGTCAAAGTCATAATGTCCAAATTCATCTGTTTTCATGAGAAAAATATCATACAATCCGTGTCCAAATGATTTTGTGGATCCAACCAGAATTAAATTATTAAGACGGGTTTCCTTTACAGCCCAACCCCAGTCAGATGATTTTCCTTCATAGGATTTATTCCAAAGCTGTTGACCATTTTCATCGATCTTAATCATATAAATATCTTCATTATTACCGTTAAAATGCGTTGTTGTCCCGACGATGACGGCACCTCCATCGTAAGTTGGAGTCGAAACCCATCTTGTATATCCATGGCTGCTGCCGTTATAAATACCCGACCAATCCATATTACCATCTAAGTCAATTTTAATAACTTGCGGGTCATGCCATCCGTTTCCCCGAGAATTTGTTGATGCGCATATCATATATCCTGAAGGATAAACTTCCTGAATTGAGTAACCGATTTCATCATACTCACCCGAAGAACCAAAGGTCTTTTCCCATAGAACGCCGCCTGTCGAGTCAGTTTTAAACAGATAAGTATCTTTTCCTGCATCTCCGTAGAAGTCTTTATACCCTAATACCAATAAACTCCCATTATCCAATTCCATAACATCATATCCGACTTCATGATTTATTTCACCGTAGCTTCTTCTCCAAATAGTATTACCTTTATCATCAATTTTTTGAAGCCATACATCATGATTCCCATGACTATAACCGGGAGAATTTGTGAAACCAACGATAATAAAATTTCCACTTCTCGTTTCAATAATTTCATTCCCGATGTCAAGATTCGGACCGCCATCAATTTTTTCCCATTCTATATCGCCATAAGAATCCGTTTTTACGATATATACTTGTTTAAAATCTCCCTGAGATGACGTGTATCCAACTGCAATAAAGCCACCGTTCAAACATTGTTTTACTGAATAAAATTCTTCATCTCCCGTTCCGCCATAATTCTTTTCCCAGACGCCAAATCCCCTTTCGTCCGTTTTAATTAAAACAGCATCTTTTGTTAAGTCCGCTCTGGACTGTTTTGCACCTGCAATAATAAATCCATCATCGAAAGTTTCATCGACGCCCCATCCATAATCATAAAAATCGGTACCAAAAGTTCTCATGAATCCTGTATTCACCGGAGGGTCATTGTTAATATATACAATCTTTTTACAGGAGAAAGACAAAAGTAATATTAATATGAGTGACACAGTTGCCGGTTTTTTTATATTTCTCATTTTTAAATATTCCTTATAATTCTGTATGGTTCATTTTTCTTTAACTCTTTATATAATTTCTTATGGCATATTCAAACCGTATTATTAACGTATTTGTTCTTCGTTCTCCGGTAATCTCATTGATAAAATAGTGATCTTTTGGAAAACCCAGATGCGCTTCGTATTGCCATTCATAATATACACCCAATTGAATTTGATTTGATATTTTATATCGAGTATCCAAACGCAATTCTGATTTGATTTCATTGGGGCGATAGGTTGTGACGCCGTGACGCTCGTAATTCCACATGGGAATGATGGTCCATTTATCCCCCATCCATCCGAAAAATATTAACAAATCATCAGAATCTGAGCCGCTATGGGCTCCCCAGCGTCGGCCTTCGTAAGAGAAATGATCGTAATGGCTTCTATTGTACCAAGGAGGTGTTACGCGGAATACCTGCATACGGCCGTTAATTAAGTTTGCATATTCGAATCCAAAAATCAGATTGTCATTCCCAAGAAATTTATGATGCTGAAATCCAATGATGGTAGCCATGGCATGATCCGGCTGAACAACAAAATCCCAAAAATTCTGGCGATTATCATTGAATCCAATTTCTAAATATAATTTCAATTTTGAATCCGGATACCACATGGAGAAATAACCGGATAATGTTTGATCGAAAGGATCATGCCCTCCGATGGTATAATCGTTATTAAAATTATTTTCTATTAAAAAACTTTCAAAAACAATGAGTGCTGCTTTTTCTGCAGTCCATGGCGTCCCAACATCGACTCCTCCAGAGAGATAATTTCGACTAAAACCAATGGAAATAATAGGATTAACATAAAATGAGATTATTCCGGTAAGGGACGTAAAATACGTTGGGTCTACATAAGGTTTTCGAGCAATTTCGGCAAAGGTGTAGCGACCCATAAAACCCATTCTTCTCCAGCGCAACTCCCGGATAGTACCGATCATATAATGTGGAAAACCGATTGTATTATTCGTCATTGACAGGGTTCCCTGGATCCCGGGACCCCACCACATACCGGCGTTTGAAATTCCTATTCCAAATCCTTTAAAATGGAGGTATAACTGGGCATCTCGTAGTCCGGCTTCTGTAAAATGGGTTCCGATATCCTTTGGGACATCATTCAGCACGGCAAATGATCCCGGCCGGTCGTAAATTTTTACTGTTTTATTTTCACCTTTGAGTATATAAGGTTCAAAACTAAAAGCAAGAAAATCATTATAAAAAGACATGTGGAAACTGTTGAACACGGTAAAACCTTTACCGAAATACCGGACATCCATATTCTCCTGGTTAGGAGCATTATCATTGAGGTATTGTTCACTCCTGAACCGGATAGACCAAGGCTGACCATTGTCGATATAGAATGGTCTCATGATGGTCGTTTGGGTATGGGGTTCATTATCAAATAAGGCTCTGTCCATGGCCAATAAATAATAGGGATCTGCAGAGGCGTACATTTGGGGGAAGGATAGAGACAAGAAACAAAAAAATGATATCGTCAAATTGATTACATTACGGGAAATCAAATATTTTATTCTTTTAACCATTATTTTATTTGGCTCTGTTCTATAAATCAACTGGTTTGATTGCTGTTATTTGTACATAGTTAACGAAATATTGAACCCCGACAGGTTTCTTACTGTATTTAGTAAATATTGTTACAGACATGTAACCCCGACGGGGTTTGTATCGGTATTCCTTATCTGTCTTAATCTGTATCATTAATTCTCAAAATTTACGATTTTTCCGATCCCGTTTGAATAAATTGTATCTCCCATTCAAGTTAAGAAATAAACCAACACCGCCCGTCTGAAAGATACAGTCGTGCTGGTAGGTGTTGTATATCAATACCTTTTTAATCACGGTTTAAAACAGCTGGGTTGTAGAACATCGCTTTTTATCTTTGCATTTATTACCAGTTTGCTGATTTTAGCCCCTCTAATGGGAATATGGTCAAATTGTATTGCGATAATTTACTATTAATCTGGCAATGATTAGTCGAATGATAAACCCCTTTGTGCTTCCCCTGTTAGCGATAGCGCGGGGGA
>CAZBEY010000034.1:0-19902 GCA_964491015.1 uncultured bacterium
AAAAAAGCCTTTCCGCCTTCTGGCGGGAAGGCTTTTTTATTATCAGGGTAAATAAG
This sequence comes from uncultured bacterium, assembly GCA_964491015.1. Classification (GTDB taxonomy): domain Bacteria; phylum Fidelibacterota; class Marinisomatia; order Marinisomatales; family TCS55; genus JADFRD01. The sequence continues at coordinate 57 of CAZBEY010000034.1, forward strand.
GAGTCTCTACCCGCCGTATCCGCCATTCGGCGGAGTAGGAGGGCCTCCTCAGGAGCTCGAGGATGCAAAACACACACCGTGTTTTGCATCGTACTTAAAGGTCTGGTCAGGCTTGTTCCAGACCTTTATTTTTTTAATTCCCTTATCTTTGTCTTTTGGATAGCTGAATATTATCTCTTTTATTATAATGTTGATAATGCTGCGTTCATCAGCTTTTGTAATTCTATCAAACAAGCAATATGACTATTCAAGGTGTCCGTTTTTTTGTTGCAAGATCAGTCTATTGATGGTAACAGGATAAAACTAATATCATTAAGTTAGATATTGGAATGTAAACACACTCAAGGTAGATAAATCGCTGGACATTAAGAAAGAGAAAGCAGTACAATCAAGTAGCCTGGACAGTTTAAGATTGTATTAAACAATGAATAAATCGGTACATCAAGTTATTGTCATAGGAAAATTACAAGTGCTACAAAATTTTTTTATCGATTGGCTATGACTTCACAACAAAATCAAAGTTCGAATATTCCATCGATTGATCCATCTGCTATCGCTCGCTTGAAAAAAATGGGGAGTGATGTTTTGGTTGTGAAGATGATAGACCTTTTCCTAGAAAATATACCACAGAAAATTGACATCATGAAGCGTGCTATCCAAGACAATGATTTTCAATCGCTAGAAATGGCCGCACACTCTTTAAAATCCAGCGCTGGGAATATTGGTGCAAAAAAACTTCAGAAAACTGCTAATGATATTGAATCATTAGCTCATAAAAAGGAATCAAAATTACTCGGTAAATTCATTGACTCAATCATAACCGAAAGTAGTGAAGTACTTGATACTCTTAAGAAAAAAAAGTCTGAATACTTATGAAGAAAAAAATTGCTATCGTAGAAGATAATCCCGATAATATGTTACTCGTTGAGGTGTTATTGGAGGAATTGTATGAGCTTCTAGAATATGAAAATGGATTGGATGCCCTGGAAGGTATGCAAACGGATCAACCGGATCTGATACTACTAGATATCTCTCTCCCTGGTATGGATGGAATCGAAGTTTTAAAAAATATCCGGGAAGATAAATTACTACAGCATTTACCTGTTATAGCTATTACTGCCCACGCTATGGTAGGCGATCGTCAAAAGTATTTAGCAATGGGATTCGATGGATATGTAACAAAACCAATTGTGGACGAACAATTATTATATCAGGCAATAAATGAACACCTTTTCCCCGATGATTAAAACATTTTTAAATATCAAAAATAACAACCTTGCTGCTATATTTCTCAATTCGCCTATCCGTTTGTTTATCAATTTGTTGGGTTTGATATTTACAATAGAATCGTTGATAATGATATTCATTATTCATGAAGTTGATATATTCCTTGGCTTATTTGATGCCGTACTCCTTACCATATTATTAGCACCATTGCTGTGGTTCTACATTATTCGACCCATACGCAGCAACGCCATGGAGGAACGCCTCCGAGCCTTTGATGTGATTGAAAATACGGTTGACGGTATTATTACCATCGATGAAAACGGAATAATAGAATCCTTCAATCCAGCAGCCGAGACTATTTTCGGTTATTCCAGTGATGAAATCATTGGTCAAAAAATAAATCAACTGATGCCTTCACCATACTCGGATGAACATGACCAATATCTTCAATCGTACCTGGAAACAGGTATAAAACGGATGATCGGAACCGGGCGTGAAGCGTCAGGCCTCAGGAGAGACGGTGTAATTATTCCGATTTACATTGGTATTAGTGAAGTGACATTGAATGATCGTCGAATATTTTCGGGTATTATTCGAGATTTGAGCACTGAAAAAAAAGCAAAAGACGAAATTCGAAAACTATCCAGAGCTTTGGAGCAAAGTCCTGTATCTGTAGTGATAACTAATGTTAAAGGACATATTGAGTATGTAAATCCAAAATTTGTAAAAGCAACGGGATACCAACCCAAAGAAGTTCTCGGAAAAAATCCAAGAATATTAAAATCTGGAGAAACACCTCCAAGTGATTATAAAAACCTATGGGATACAATTACTGCTGGAAAAGTATGGACGGGAGAATTTCACAATCGTAAGAAAAATGGAGAGTTATTCTGGGAATCTGCATCTATATCTCCCCTTCGAAACGAGGATGGTGAAATCACTCATTTTATTGGTATTAAAGAGGATATTACTGAGAGAAAAGCAACATTAGAAGCGCTTAAGTCCAGTGAGGCGCGCAATACTGCCCTACTCAATGCCCAACCTGATTTAATGTTTCGAATTCGCACGGATGGGATTATTTTGGATTATCACGCTGTTAATAAGGAAGAGCTCATAATAGCACCCGAAAAGTTCATAAACCAACACCTAAAAGCAGTTCTTCCCAAATGGTTAGCAGAAAAAACACTAAAATATATGGATAAAGCAATAACATCGGAAAAGTTGCAATTATTTGAATACAATTTCCCTATAAAAGAAAAACATCATGATTTTGAAGCTCGGTTAACAAAGAGCAGTGAAGATGAGGTTACGATAATCATCCGGGATATTACTGATCGAAAAGAAGCGGAAAGGCTCCAGAACTTTAACAATAATCTATCAGAGGCAACGATCAAGTCGAAAAATCTTAACGAACTTTATACATCTATTCACAAAATTGTAAATGATATGATTCCAGCCCAGAATCTGTACATTTCTCTGTATGATGAATCAACACAGACTCTGCACTTTCCCTATTTTGTTGATGAGTTTGATCCCCCTCCGCCCCCTAGGCAATTAAATAAAGGTTTAACTGACTACGTCCTGAAAACAGGAGAACCCTTATTAGCTACTCCGGCGGTTTTTAACTCATTAGTGGAAAATGGGGTCATTGTATCACGAGGCACTATTACAAATGATTGGCTAGGGGTTCCCCTGATTGTTGAGGAAAAAACTATCGGTGTTATGGCAATTCAGCTATATAAACCGAATGTCAAGTATAGTGAAGATGACCGCCGTCTATTAACATTCGTTTCATCTTTTGTAGCGTCCGCAATAGAACGGAAAAGAACACAACAGGAAATAGAACATAGTTACCAGCTTCAGGATGTTTTGAATTCTCTCCTGACTATTTCCCTTGAAGAAATTCCTTTGGATGAGATATTAACCCGTGCGTTGGATATCATTATTTCTGTCCCGTTTATGACTACTATGCCCAAGGGCGGGATTTTTCTTGTGGAAAATGGATCAAAAACACTTACCCTAAAAGTCCATCGTGGTTTACATGAAACACTGCAGACAATGTGCGCTGAAGTTCACTTCGGACATTGCCTTTGCGGTCGTGCGGCTGAGAATGGAGAGATTGAATTTGCTCAACATGTTGATGAGCGTCACGATAATCGTTACGACGGAATAGTTCCCCATGGTCATTATAACGTGCCAATTAAGTCTCATGGAATTGTGATAGGAGTCATTGTTCTTTACCTTGTTGAAGGACACCAACGCCGGGAACGGGAAGTAGAATTTTTAAAAGCTGTGGCAAATACACTTGCGGGTATCATTGAACGTAATCGTGTGGAAATGGAAATGAAAAGATCACAGCAAGCGGCACTAGAAGCCTCTAAAGCAAAGAGTCGATTCTTGGCGAATATGAGTCATGAACTTCGCACACCATTAAATTCAATCATCGGATTTACAAATGTTCTCCTGAAAAAGGGAGAGGATATTTCTTCAAAAAAGTCAAAAACATTTTTAGACCGTGTGGCCGCCAACGGGAAACACCTACTTTTATTAATCAATGATATTCTGGATTTATCGAAAATTGAAGCAGGGCGGACAGAAGTGGTTAAAACAGAAGTGGACCTGAATTCATTAATCATGGAAATAATCAACCAGTTAAGTGGCCAGGTTGTAAATACTAAAGTCCAATTACTCAAGGAGATTCCAGAGAAACTTCTCCCATTGATGACTGATGCCGGGAAACTCAAACAAGTTCTTATAAACATAGTGGGGAATGCAATTAAATTTACTGATGAAGGGAGTGTAACCATTTCCGTTGTAGCCAATAAACATACTGATTTACCCACAAAAATACACGTTAAAGACACGGGAATTGGTATTCCTGAGGATAAACTGAATACGATTTTCGACTCGTTCCAGCAAGTTGAATCCAAATCAAATCGGAAATATCAGGGGACAGGATTAGGTCTGGCAATATCAAAATCAATGTGTGAAATGATGGGATATAGTTTATCTGTTCAAAGTCAGGTTGGAAAAGGGAGTACGTTTACCATTGTTATCCAACATAATGGTGAAAAACCAGGCTCTGCGCCGCTGAAGCGAAAGCAAAGGACAACCAAAAGAAAAAAAGATAAAGCTGAGGAAGTTGAGGTATTAGAAAAATTAAAAGGAACCTCTGCCTGCATTATTGATTATGAGTCCGACTCTCGATTCATTTTAAATGAATTAATGCATTCCATGGAGTTTAAAGTATCGTCAGATAAATCGCTCCATATGGATAAAGTAATAGATTTCCAACCCAAGATAATCATTTTAGCCATTGAAGATATTTCTAAAGGTCAACAGCAGATTGCACAATTAAAGGGAGAAAAAAACACCCGGGATATTCCACTGGTTATTGTAAGCACTAAAGCGACGGAGCTTAGATCTACATTAACTGAAGCAGATGAATATATAGAGAAACCTGTCCATCGGAAATCGTTGATGTGGGCAATGGCTCGTTATATTTTATCCGAAAAAAATAATCACTAATGATTCAAATGTATGGATTCATAATTAATATGGGTTTGTTAATTCAATGAGTGAATTAGAGGACTGGTACAGGGAAAGTCTAGTCGCCCGAATTGACGCCTTGAAAGCTGCCGAAAATTCGCTTTCTGATCAAAGTGCAGATGCTGAGGAATCTATTCGCAGAATTGCCCACTCACTGAAGGGTTCTGGTGGAACATTTGGGTTCCCTGAAATTTCGGAAAAAGCCGCGTTGGTCGAGGAAACTCCTCCAGATAATCTGACCTCAAGTTTGCAGGCACTTATCGCCCTGCTTCAAAAAACAGTCACACCGAAAGATGGTCAAAAAACAGCTACGATTCTGATTATTGATGATGATCCGGACATTACTCATCTCCTGTCTATTAAATTGTCAGACCCAACGCGGAATATCACAACCGCTGATACCTTGAAAGCAGCAAAAACCCTTCTTCAAAACATTAGCCCTTCACTGGTGATATTGGATTTGATGCTGCCTGACGGTGATGGGCGGAGTTTTCTCATGCATTTACGGGAAAAACCAGAAACAGCCGGTATTCCAGTAATGATATTATCTAGTAAAAGTCATCCCACAACCAAAGCTGAGTGCTACGCCTTAGGAGCGAATGGGTATTTTGAAAAACCATTTGATGCTGAATCATTCTCAGCTGCTGTGGCATCCAATTTGCAACGCTCGGATCAATTAATTAAAGCTTCTAGGCAGGATTGGCTTACCAAACTTCCCAACCGTGCGGCTTTTACAGAAGCCTTCCAGCGAGCCCGCTCATACTCCCTTCGACAAAATGAACCTTTATCCGTTGCCATCCTCGACTTAGACAATTTCAAATCTGTGAACGATGTCCATGGCCACCCAATGGGAGATGAAGTTCTGCGGCGTACAGCAAAAGTGGTATCCGATGCTCTCAGGAAATCCGATTTTCTCGCTCGTTGGGGTGGAGAGGAATTTGTAGTATTGATGCCAAACACAGAGCCTGCCGGTGGTGCTAAGGCTCTTGAAAAAGCATTAAAAGAGTTACAGGAAGAAACATTTACATCCGCAAATGGCACATCATTCACTATCTCATTTTCCGCAGGGATAGCCCCTGTTTCCGATGAAGAGAATGTTGAAGATGTTATTGCGGAAGCTGACCGATATCTCTATATAGCCAAAAGCGCTGGTAAAGCGCGTGTAAGCATGGCCGGTGGCAGTGAATCGAAGTCAGAAAAAACAATCCTTTTTGCTGAAGATGATGAAATCGTCGCAGCTGTGGTAAAACACAGATTAGGGCGTCAGGGGTTTAATGTTAGGCATTTCAACAACGGATCAAATGCCTTAAGAGAGGCTGAGAACATTTCAGCTAATCTTGTTATTTTAGATGTCAAAATGCCCGGGATGGACGGCTTTGATCTCTTGGCACACTTACGTCAACTCCCCGCGTATGCAAGCATACCAATCGTTATGTTAACCGGTATGGGCAAAGAACAGGATACAATTCGAGCTCTGGAACTTGGAGCCGATGATTATATTTTGAAACCATTTTCCCCCAATGAATTACTTGCACGTATAAGACGTCTGATCAGGAGTCATGAAAATACTCATCATTGATGATGAAGAGGACATGCGCTTTATTATTTCAGTGTGTCTCACCCAGGGAGGTTATGAAGTAATCCAAGCGGCTAGTGGAAAAGATGCGTTGCAGATACTAGCGATGAAGAAACCCGATGCAATTATAGTTGATTATTTGATGCCGGAAATGAGTGGTTTAACACTCATGAATCAATTGCAAAATGAAAAATCATTGTCATCAATTCCATTTATTTATCTTACGGCTAAATCTGATCCTACAATTTTAGCCAAGCTTATGAAATCCGGAGCAAATGGAATCATAGAAAAACCATTTGATCCGGTATCTTTTGTACAATCAGTACAAAAACTATTGAACACATAAATCACTAGAAGTGAAATTTCCAACTTCACCAACGGCTGACACACTTCTCCACCAGGGTGTTCTTACAATACTCATCGTATTTATTGGTATTTTTTTTATCATTTCCATCTTGTTCGCATTTGCTACAATCTATTTTAGATGGTCTAATACCCGGAAAGCAAAACGTTGGCATAATTTAGAGTCCAAATGGAAAGAACGGTTACTCCTGATTTTGGCGGATGAAGCGGATATCCACACCTTATTGGATCAAGTAAGTAAAAAAGAATCGTTATATTTTATTGATTTTCTTTCTCGTTATTCGCAGCGGTTAAAGGGGATGGAACAGGATCACTTAACGAAATTGGCCCAACCCTTTTTAAAACCCATTGCTCGCCATCTTCAGGGAAATGATCCCGAGCGGCGAGCCCGTGCTGTGTTAACATTGAGTGCTTTAGGATTAAAAGAGTACGATAAACAAATCGTGGCAAGTTTAGATGACCCCTCGCCGTTGGTTGCCATGGTAGCGGTGCGTGCGTTGGCAAGTCAGGATTCTCCTGAATATGCACCCGTCATCATGAACCATCTACATCGCTTTGAAGACTGGAGCAGAAACTTTCTCACATCCTTGTTAAAACTTATCGGACCTGAAGGAACACCGGCTTTCCGTGAAACCTTATCTGATTCTCAAGCCACACCTATTAGCCGCGCAACTGCCGCACAAGCACTCCGGGACCTCAATGACCTCCTTTCAGCAGATATCGCCGCTCAAGTAATTGAAACGGAATCAGATCGTGACTTACTGGCAGCTGCGCTAAAACTTTTGGCACAGGTAGGACAGGAAAAACATGTACCTGTGATTCGCAAACTGATTGCCAGTCCTGATTTTGTAGTGCGGGCTTGTGCCCTGAAAGCTTTAGGTATGATCGGTGAGGAAAATGATTTGGAACTCATCAAATCGGGAATAGATGATCCAATTCCCTGGGTGGCCATCCAGGCAGTGGAGGGAATCCTGTCAGCGGGGGGGCAGGAACTTCTACAAGATATCGCTGAGTCGGACCATCCCCGTGCAAACCTTGCACAACAGGCATTGGCGGAAAACAGACAATGATTTACACTTTTCTGCAATTGATTCTGGATTTTTTCAACGCAGTTGTGATTTTTTATTTTTTATTTTTAAATATAGGATATTTATCCATGAGTATTCTGGCTTTCCTTTCCTTACGACGTTACTCCCGTAGAATGAAGTCCTTGAATATTGAAGATTTAGTTACATCAGCTGGTTCACCACCAATTACCCTCATCGCTCCTGCCTACAACGAGGAAGCCACTTGTGTTGAGGCCACAAAATCATTTCTGACTTTGAATTATCCCGAATTTGAAATTCTGGTTATCAATGATGGATCGTCTGATAATACACTCCAGCGATTAATAGATGCCTTTGACTTACAGCCAACTCCACGGATACCAACTGCCGAAATAGAGACAGCCCCCGTGAAGAAAATATATAACAGTAGCCGGTACCCAAATATTTGGGTCATTGACAAAGAAAACGGAGGAAAATCAGATGCATTAAATACAGGTATCCGTTTTTGTCGAACACCATTATTTTGCGCCATGGATGCCGATAGTTTATTGGAACGGGATGCACTGGCGAGGGTAGTTCGGCCATTTCTTGAAAATGACAGCACAGTGGCAGCTGGTGGAATTATCCGTATCGTCAACGGATGTACCATAAAAGATGGATCAATCGTTGATATCCGATTACCAAAAAATATTCTGGCTAAAATTCAGGTTCTGGAATATTTACGAGCATTTTTAGCCGGTCGGATGGGCTGGGAAGCCATTCAATCGACCCTGATCATATCAGGTGCTTTCGGGATTTTCAAGCGGGCGACTGTGGTGGAGGCAGGTGGATATTCAATCGATACTGTGGGTGAGGATATGGACCTCGTTGTTAAACTTCATCGTCATTGCCTTGAGAAAAAAATACCCTATAAAATAACATTTGTCCCCGATCCGGTGGCCTGGACTGAATGCCCTGAAAGTATAAAAATACTCGGGCGCCAACGAGACAGGTGGCAGCGCGGGTTGATGGAAGTGATTAACCGTCATAAAGTTATGCTTTTCAATCCCCGTTACAAACGGATCGGACTTTTTGCCTATCCCTATTTCTACCTATTTGAAATGTTAGGACCCATCATTGAATTTCCTGGTTACATAACATTTATAATAGCCCTTGCGATCGGTCGTGTTTCAGGAACATATATATTCGCGTTTTTCATGGCAGCGATGGTGTTTGGAATTGCACTATCCATTGTATCCATCGGACTGGAAGAATTGACGTTCAGGCGCTATCCTAGATTCCGTGATCTACTCCAACTCTTCCTGACAGCGATTGTTGAAAATGTCGGTTATCGCCAGCTATCAATTTACTGGCGTATTCATGGTGTCTATTCCTATTTTCGTGGTGCTAAAGGTTGGGGAAAAATGGAACGAAAAGGCTTTCAAGTACAAGAAGAAGAATGAAATTTAAATTTTATATTTTTGGAATATATCTCTTGCTTTTGCAAACTGTCTATTCACTAGAATTATTTCCTCCCGATACAATCATTTCCAAAGAGAGCCAATCTCTAAAAACGAATGAAACGCCCTCAAATGCCGATATACTCCACCGAGCCAGAGAACTAGCAAACAGCCATCAATATCAGCAAGCTCTCGAGGTGTATAATGAGTTTATTAAAGAAAACCCGGATAATTTGGACGTATTACTTGCGCGTGGAAGGGTCTACGCCTGGATGGGAAATTATAAAAAAGCAGAAACAGATTTATTGTCAGTGACTCAACGGAATCCGGATTATGGTGATGCCTGGTCTGCTTTAGGTCATTTATATTTATGGTGGAGTAAGCCAATCAAGGCAGTGGATGCTCTATCCTTTTGTATTAACCTAATTCCAGATAACCCTGAATTATTCATTTCTCGCGCGAAGGCACATTTGAGTTCAAACCAACTCCAATTAGCTAAGGATGACTTAGAAAAAGCAAAACTTTATGGTGGAATAGAAGATGTTATTGATCCACTCTCCCTCTTTGTTCAAGAGAAAATTGAAAGTAACGAGGCAGCGAAAACACTGAAATTCCTGGAAGAAGCAAATGTACAATTTTCACAATCGCGCTATGATTCTGCACTAACATTATACCTGAAAATTATTGAATATGATTCTACCAATTATTCTGCTCATTTTAAGTGCGCTCAATGTTATTCTCGGCTGGAGAATTATGACGAAGCAATTTCAGTTTATTCGAATCTTATTTTGTCAGATTCTACTGACGCTGATGCCCGCTTAGAGCGAGGGCGTATTCTCACGTGGATAAAGAAATATAAACTGGCAGAAAATGACCTGGTATATGTGACAACACATTATCCACTTTACAGCGACGCATGGTCTGCCCTAGGTAAACTGTATATCTGGCAGGGTCTTTCAAGTGATGCAATAAATGTCTATTTAAAATGGATAAAAATTGATTCCGTGAACTATGATCCCTATTTAAGTCTCGCTGAAATTTATCGTCAACTGAGGTCGTATCCATTAGCTAGGGAGAATTTATTAATCGCCCGTAACTTAGATGCTCCAAAGAAATTGATAAATAAAAAATTGCGGAATTTGAATCGCAATGCATCACCTGCACAATGGGAAATGAGAAACCTATATGAATTTCAACATGTGGGTGAAAAACAACCAAACTGGCATCAATTTTCTTCGGAAATTAAGCGGGAAATGCACTGGGGCTCCATTGTAATTGATTATTTTCGAGCCAGTCGTTTTAATAAATGGGACGAGGCCTTGGTTTTGGAGACCTATTTCGATGCTTGGACCCGATCCTATGTTAATTTTCGATTTCAAACAGCATTTAATGCCAACATTCTTCCATTCACTGATTTGAATCTAGAAATATTCCAAGGATTTGGAAATGGATGGGAAGGATCCGGGAGTTATCGGTATTTGGGATATTTCGAAAATGAGATACAAATATGGGGGATCTCTTTTGCAAAATATATGGGTGACTGGTTTTTACACGAAAAAACAAACATTTTCAGTGGGAAAAAATCTCAAGGGTATACACAAACATTTTTATTTAGGCGATATTTAGGAGTAGTTGACCATTTCCTTGAAGTTCGCATCGGGGTGGGTAAAACCATCGCTTTAGTTGGATCGGGTCCAATAATTGCTACCCGATCAACAAATTTTTGTACAGTATCCTATCAAACCTTTTTTAATCCCGATTGGGGATTATCGAGCACCATCGCGTACAATGAGGAAGATCAACTGCCTGTTCGGGTTGGATTAAGCATCGGTTTAATCCGGCGTTGGTAACGTAAATTTAATGGCTAAATTCTTCTAAATATTCATTAAACTTTTCATTAAACTCACGGGCTCAATATTGAGCGATATTAACCATTATGGAAAATTTATGATCAAATTTGGCAGTAAACTCACCCATTCAGTTATCAATCATATTAAATGTTCACACCATTTAATCTTCATTTCAAACACAATGATTATTCTTCTCGTATTAGTAGCGCCAGCCTGCAGCGATTTAGATTCAAGCTCGGAAAGAATTCTCATTGAAAATAATCCGTCCGTTTTATCCACTAGGATACAATATAGCCAGGATATTATTACCATTGATACAACCAATAACCGGAACAGAGTTGGTCGTACAATCCAAGCAGGCGCAGATACTGTTATCTTAACGCTCGTTGCAGAAGTTTCGCCACCAGAGCACAATGGAATCGTCCTACAAGCAACTGATGTTCGGATGAAAGATGATAAAGCTTATGTGAGTTATAATGTGCAGGGAGAAACCTTTTTAGGTGCTGTCGATATTTATGATGTAACGGATATTAACCAGCCCACACTATTGTCCAGTGCCATTTTCACCGATACGGATATTAATGGTATTAAGGAAAAAAGCGGATTTTTATATCTTGCAGGTGCAACAAACCGCGTAGAATTTTCCTCCCCAGCTATATTGGAAAAAATTGAGTTAAATAATGATGGATTATTAACCAATAATAGTGAAACGATTGATTTACCCAGTTTTGCCGGAACGGATGTGACGGTGGAAAAAGACTGGATTTATGCTACATCCGGAGCCTTAGGCGGGTATGTTATGATTCTAGATAAAACAACATTTACTAAACAAGATTCTATCGCTGTAGAAGATGCTCGCGGCGTTGATGGCGATAAGGATGATGTGGGCGTTGTGGCGGGTACACCGGCAAGATTACTTATTTTTGATCGAGACACTGGAACGTTGGTAGACGACTGGACTCTGACCGGAGCAACAATAGAATTTTCTAAATCAACAATCGAAATTAAGAAAAAGAAAGCTATTTTGGCCTTAGGCGATGGTGGCACTCAGATTATTTGCCTTGAAACGGGTGATGTCATCGAAACCATTCCACAGCCAATTGTTAGCGGTTTAGATTCATCGGTTACTGTGACTAATGCCGCTACAATTGATAAACGGCTCCTGTTTATGGCCAATGGCGAAGCAGGTGTTTATGTGGGTATTTCAGATACAAAATTTGACTCCAAAGACTGTGATGTCGATAATCTGCGGTTATTGGGAAAATTCAGGTTTGGTGATCTTCAATCCGTCAATCATATTAATTATAAAGGTAAAGTTATGTTCATTGCTAGTGGTCTGGGAGGCTTAAAAATTCTTACTGTTGATGTGAACTAATCTGTACAATTACAGATTCAAATTATTATAATATATAGTCCAAAAAAACCTACCCATAGTTTCTGTACTTTCAAAAAAGGGGTCATAGTTTTCTTCTAAATTTGTAATGCAAAAAACAGATTAAAGGAGAAAGTGGACTTCCTACAAAAAACTTGAGTCAAAGTTAAGCAACATGTTTCATTTTCCCATATTCAGCAGGTGTCTTATAGCCCAAGGCTGAGTGAAGCCTTTTGCGATTGTAAAACACCTCTATGTATTCAAATAAGTCTTGTTTTGCTTCCTGTCTGTTCTGGTATTTATTCTGATAAATTAGTTCTGTCTTTAAGGTTTTAAAGAACGATTCTGCCATGGCATTGTCATAGCAGTTCCCTTTTCTACTCATACTCTGTCTGATGTTATTATCTCTGAGAAGCCGTCTAAATGCATAACTATCATACTGGCTCCCACGATCTGACTGAAAGATGGGAGATCCTGGTGGTTTTCGTTTGTCGATTGCTTTTTCCATCGCTGATATGACCAGAAACTTGGTGATTCGTTTATCAAGTGCCCAACCAATAATTTCTCTGTTGTATACATCCATCACTTTAGCCGGATACATCCAGCCCTCGTCTATACCAACATAAGTAATATCTCCAGCCCATAGTGGAGATCATTAGGATTAAAACTCTATTTTATAACTGAGATTCGGTACCATTATACCTTCATAGTTGGTTTCTATCTTTCCGGATTTCAAATCGTAGTAATCATTTGAATACTCTTCTGCGCTGGTTGCGTTTAAAATTTGTAACGACCAGACGGATGAATAATTGGATTTATTTTTCCGGTATGAAAGAACAAGAGATAAAACCGGAGTATCATCAAATTTCTGGCTAAATGCCCGCTGCTCTCCATTGTTTTCTCCATACACCACTTCTTCCTCCAACAATGAGGCACCGCTATCAATAGGTTCTCTGCGATTTCCGCCCAGATAATTCAGTCTTGCACTTGCGCTGAAAATATTATTATTGTTCTTTCCAACAACCCATTCTTTTCCTCCCAGCACATTAAACACATAATTCTTATTGAACCGCGTGTTTCTGGTGGTGCCGTTAGCGTCTTCGTATTTTGAATCAAATACAGATGCCGTCAGTAAATAGTAAAATCCTTTATGCAAAAACCGTTCTACCGTTACATCAATACCAACATTTCTACCGTTCCCTGCACTTATCAAGTGTTCATTGAAAAAAATATCATTTTTCATATTAATGGTAGAAATGTAGCCATCTGGTGAAACAGGGACACGGGATAAATACTGGTAATACGGTTCAACACTCAACCTCAGGTTATCGTTAAATCTTACATTGTAACCAAGTACATAATGATAGGAGGTCATCATCTCCAGTTTATTATTTGGTCTATCTCCGTTTTGATCGACAAAATAGATCGGAAGACGTTCTATGCGGCTGTGTGCTCCATAGGCAATGGCAATATTCTGTTTTTCATTGATCTCATATTTCAATCCCAATCGCGGTTCAACCGATACCTTCTTATTTAGCAAAAAATAGGATGAGTGAATTCCGGCATTTAGAGACAAATGTGATCCAAGGGTAATTTTGGATTGTGAATATACCTGGAACAAACCTGTACTCCCGGATTGTTGGGCCATGGTCGAAAGGGCATCACCGATTTCCGAAGCCTGTTGAATATCTATCCGATAATTCAAGTGACTGTAAGATATTCCACTTTGATTGCTGTGTGAGCGGTAAATGCGTTTTTTTTATCTTTGATTGTATGGTGGTTCGCAAAAGTGTGGTGGAAGTGATGGGGAGCTTGTGGGTCAATCCGGTGGCGAACATATACAAGGAAGTTTGAGAATTATCACGATCAAAATCGGATATCCAGTCCATGCTATCGGCAGCACTCATCTCCTGATAATCCAGTGATCCAATACCCCAGAAAGAAAATGTACCTGCATCTTGGGTTGGGAAATTGGTTTTAAATGCAAGGTCCTGGTATTTTAATATTCCCGTATCCTCCGGTAATATGGGTGTAAGTAATCCCAAGGTAGAGTAACGATAATTCATTAAATAGGATGCATTGTTGTTCTGACGAAAAGGGCCTTCCATCGCGAAATCAATACCAATCACCCCAGCCTGAAAAGTGTATTCACGCTTTTCTGTGTTGCCCGTGTTCAAGTTTATATCAAATACACCAGAGGTTGCGTTACCAAATTCAGCCGGAAAGGCGCCGGTATAAAAATCACTGTTACCCATCATCTGACTGCTCAGTGCAGTTAAGGCACCGCCGCCAACGACCGTTATTTCAACCAGTCTAGGCTTATTTGGCCATCAAAAGAAAAATTATCATCAAGCAGTTTTCTGTATTTCCCTAATTGGAGATAAGCAAGCACTGGGTATGACAATCCTGACACAATATAACTGACAAGTGCAACGATGGTAAATATATCGAAATCACCAACCAATCCCTGATCAACCAGCATTTTTTGTTCTGGGGAATAGAAAAAATAAAACGGGATCATATAAAGATAAAAAAGTAGTGCTGGTACGAAATGCAGATAATCAATTTTTCTCAACACTTTTTCGTTGCGCAGTGAGTACAATGTATATAGAAAAAGCATCGGGCCGTGCAATAATGGAACGGGTACCGTTACACCAACCAGATGGGGGTATTTTTCCCAATATCCAAGGGCATAGATAAAATAGCTGGTTAATTGAATACCGATGATGAACATCCAACCAGAAAGCAGGATATCCGTCAGACTTTTACCTTTCTTTGTCGCTAACAACAGAGATAGGAAAAATGCCAGGAAAATACCAATTGTAAACAAGGTGTTCATGGTTGAGGTTTCGCTTCTGAAAGTTATGCAACTTTTGTATTCAGTACAAATTGCTCAATGCTTGGATTGCATAAACGCCTTTAGATACCATTCTCACTGTTGGCCGCTTCTAGCATTAGGAATTGAAGTTCCCCAAACTTGGTAAGCTGTTTTTTTAATTCTGTCACCGGTTGTTGCGATTCAGATTCCAGTTTTATTCCTGCCCCATAATGGATATGGTCGACATACCAAAGCTTTAGGTCAACCAGTTTCACGCTCGGGAATTTTTGAAATACATTCTGGACCTTCCCGGTTATAGGATCGATATAGCCCACTATACGCAGTTTATCGGGATATTTCTGCGTGGGTTAATACCCGGTTAGCCTGATGATATCGTCCCGGACAACGGCTTTATTCTTGATTGGTTTATGCTGTCCGGTAACAGGGCAAAATCAAGTTTCTGGCTGCATTTTACAACTCGTATATCATGAGTTTTTCCTTCCGTCATTGTCATAAAGGTTGGTAGTGATCCACTATGGTCATACAAATAATGAAGTTTGATGGCGCCCTTCCGTTTCCGAAAACGTGCCCAAGGAAAAATGGAAAGACACAGATCAACCACCGTGGAATCCAGCGAATAGAGCGGATTCTTAAACTTGAAATGGTGCTTGGGAGTAACGGACTGGCACTTCTCCAATAGTTTATAGAATAGGCCTTCATATATCTCATAAGGCCTGTTCTGCATGGCATCCGACAACGTACTACGTTTGATACCTTTCAAACCAATATGATACCACTTGGAATAGTGAACAGAAAGGGAGGTCTCAATATCTCGCAAACTGTCTTTGCCGCTGGCTTGGGCAAATAAGAGCGTGATCAACTGCTGCCAGCCATAGAAGTAATTTGTGTAGTAGTTCCCATTGTACTTCTTTTCCAGCTTCTCAAATTCGTATCTCGGAAAAAGCTTTAACAGTCCTAACATAATGGCGTAAATTTTGGGCATGGTATGGTTCTTCTCGATAAAAAAGCAATTTTAGCAGGATAATTCATCCAAATCTTGAGGAGCTTCAGACCTATTTCATTTTTTTTACCGGACACTAGTGTATCAACCATTCAAATAATGATAGGGAAATGTATGCGTCAACTACCGATTCTTCTTTTTTCGCTTTGTATCTCGTGCATCAGCATTGGTCGAAAAGATCTCACATTGCTGGAATTGGAAAAGCCCGTTCCAGACCAATCCCTTCATCGCGAAATTGATGGATTCTGGGATGCAATAAAACATCTGGATTATGAAACAGCATTAGATCAGGCGCAAACTGAGGAACAACTGCAATTGAATAGTGCAGTACAATCCATGATAAATGCAGATTATTCCGCCGCTGCCAACACACTTGAAGAATTGATCGAATCCAGCTCAGATTCGGTTCTTGTTTCGCAGTCTGTAAAATTGTTGGTTGGGATTTATAAATTAGATTTCAATTGGGATGGACTCATTCAATTGAATGATAAATTGCCCGGTGACATCGATGATATGAACACTATCGAGTTAGTAAAAGCCTGGGATAAAGCAAATCCTGAATCCATTATCTATCCTGAATCACCTCTTATTTTGCCTATTGAAAAATCCATTTCCGGTGTTCCTGTTGTGGATGTTTTGGTAAATGGGGTTCCATATTCCTTCTGGATTGATACTGGGGCAGAATTCACCGTACTGTCATCAGATATCACTCAAGAATGCGGTGTAGAACCGCTTACTACCGTATCAAGTGAGGTGTCTACGGCGACTGATCATAAAGTGAGATTAGCTCCTGGTGTTATCAAAGAATTGAGGATAGATGACCTGGTTTTTAATAACCATCCTGTTTTTATAATCGGTAAAGAGGATTTGGAATTTTACATCTTTAAAATATTTAGAATATTCAAGATTGATGGAATCCTAGGATGGAATGCCATACAAAACCTCCACCTTGATATAGATTATCAACAGGAAAAAATTATTATATCAAAACCTGGTTTTCGAGCCAGTGGTGACAGAAACTTTCATTTTTTAACCCAGCCGTTTATCACGGTAACTGACACAATCGGTACACCTTTACAGTTTTTTCTGGACACTGGAGCAAACAACACCTCTATATATACTTCCGCTTATGCTTTTTTTGATACCAGTTCTGCTGAAATCAGTCATGCAAAAGTTGGTGGTGCCGGTGGATGGCAAAACGTAAAGCAATTAAAATTCAAAAACCAAAGTATAGTCCTAGGTAGTTTGAGAATTAATTTCCCAACAATTCAGGGACAAAAACCGCTTGGAGATGCAGAAGAAGGATTTATTTTGTACGATGGCATTTTAGGTTCCGATGTTGCCCAAGATGGGAGATTCATCCTGGATTTTCAAAATGGATATTTTGATATCATTCCTGGAACAACCGAATAATATCATCACGTCTTTTCCGAGGTGAAGCTTTGCCAGATTCACCATATTGAAGCAACAATTTTGTCAATCAAATGATGCAAATAACTGCAAACTTAGATTAGAAATATACATCTCAAGAAGATGAGTTACGTGGATATGCGATCCACAATAATATGTTGTATTCAACACGACAGAAGTGCCCCTAATACTGTCGATTACTGCCCCAGTTGTTCGTGCAGGTAATCGGATACGATGGACGGACAGGTCACCCACAGACAGACGTGATCTAAATCCCGGCCTTTTCTCATAATGTATTCGAGTACCGATCCCATAAAGACAGGATCAAAGGCCAATCCCGTTTTTTGGTAGATATGGAATACCAACCGCTCTCTATTCTGAATCGAACTCCCTGTTATTCCCCTGGTGTCGGGCAATCTGATTCGTTGACTCAATTTGAGATACCATGGCTGGGTAAGTATCCCCACAACATTGGTAAAGGAACTCTTGAGCGCTTGTAACAGATCGCCGCTGGCCACGGCAACAACATGGATGGCATTGTCACCGATTTTTTTACGTACTTCCATTGCTGCCATTTTATAGGCCCGGTCATCTCCAACGGCTCCACCGGTTTTCATAAAATAGTCATTTCTCCTGGATAATCTTGCCAAAAAATATTTGATTGCCAGCGTAAACAGGTTTCCTTTTAGTTGTACCACATTCTGTCGCTTGTCCAATTGCTTCGACATAAATCGCCTATAGGTTCCGCCGGGGATGACTGATTTCCGATGTGGCGTAATCTGAACGCAATGTCATGGAATCAAAGGTATGATTACGCCACAAATCCATTGGTTTCCCGAAAATGATAAACGAAGTGCCCTGGGTATTTAAATGATTTGCCAGTGAAATACCATTCGGTCCGGCACCCACAATTGCAACAGGATATTCCATACTGGAAATTACCAGGACCCGACAACCCTCATACAACTTCCTTATAAACAAATCATCGCTGAATACAAGAGATTATTTCCTGATAGCTATATGGATGCTTCCGTTATCAGTCGTTTAGTCAAAACCATTGTATTAGAGATGAAAGGCAAGACGATGTTGCTTAAAGAACTATTACCTGGCAAATCCTATCTCATCGGGTTAAGAATGTTACGCCCCACAGCGCGCCAGTTGCAAAACATTTACTTGAACAAGGCACTGCTTTAAGGTACATTCAAGAATTGTTGGGATATGAAAGCTCTAAAACAACAGAGATATATGCTCATGTCTCCAAAAAAGCTATTGATAAAATCAAAAATCCAATCGAGGAGTTTTTTGATAAGAAGGAGTAGGAATGAAAAACATAAACAATTGTTCTTATCCATCCAATTTGGTGGGTTAAGAACAATGAATATACACAAACCGTTAGCGTTCATTGTAAAAAGAGACCGCAGACTTCCACTTCAAGAGAAAAATTATCATAACGTTGAAAAAGATAATAACAAAATCGAAGAACTTTAATTATGAGTAATGCAAAAATATCCATTCGTTTCTTTGACGACCGCGAAGTACGCGCTATTTGGGATGAAGAAAAAGCCAAGTGGTGGTTTTCGGTGTTGGATATTGTTGCAGTGCTTACCGATCAAGAGGACTATACGAAAACCCGCAATTATTGGAAATACCTTAAAGCAAAGTTAAAGAAAGAAAAAAGCCAAGTGGTTAGTGCTACTACCCAGTTAAAGTTTCTTGCTCCAGATGGAAAAAGACGTTTTGCTGATATGTTAGATGACAAAGGCATCATTGCATTGGGCAAAGAGTTCCCTGGAAAAAAAGCAAACCGATTTATTGAATGGTTTACATACAGTGATGAGAGTATAGACGGGAAAAGTAAAACAAAAGCGTATGCCTTATTTGAAAGTTCGTTTATCGAAAGCATTGAAGTTGGGACAGCCAAAGGATTACAACAATTACATGCGTATTTGTTTGGAGGACTGTATGATTTTGCGGGACAAATCAGACAAAAGAATATTTCAAAAGGAGGTTTTCAATTTGCTGAATCACGCTTTTTAGGCGATACATTAAAGCAAATAGAAGCAATGCCTGAAAATACATTTGACGAAATCGTAAACAAATATATTGAAATGAACATTGCACACCCTTTTATGGAAGGTAACGGCAGAAGCACACGAATATGGTTTGATTTGATGC
>CAZBEY010000035.1:0-19739 GCA_964491015.1 uncultured bacterium
ACAGCATTATATATTATTACATTTATAATATTATAGAATATAATATATTTATTATCCTGGATAATTCATGAGCAAACGTACTAACTAATACAAGTACCGTAATAATAATGGATAGAGGAATCATAGCCTTATGTAATTATGTAAAACGTAAATATGTAATTGGCGGACATTACGTTTTACATATTTACGTTTTATCGTCATTAGTAATCCAAAAATTAAAATGACCCATTTACAAAGTTACAAAGCTGGTGAATTAATCAAGTTATATATCAAATTTCTTGTGTTAAGAAACCATTTTCGGTAACATTACCAGCTTTTTACTGTCTAATAATTATAAATAAAATAAACATAAAATGGAAAATTAAATGAGGATTTCAATATCATCTGAAGAACTTTATAAAACATTACAAAAATTATCTAAAGCAACGCCTGCCAGATCAACCCTTCCGATCCTGAATTGCGTATTAATTGAGGCTGAAGATAATCGCGTTTCAATGAGAACCACAGACCTTGAAATAACGATTGTTTGTACCATAAGCGCTAGCGTTGAAGAGCCTGGTTCCGCTGCGATTCCGTTGCAGACACTCATAGATATCACCAGTGCGCTTGCAGACGATACCCGGCTCTCTATTTATGTCGATGAGAATCAAAAAATTGAATTAATTACAGACAATGGATCCTATGACCTTATGGGTAAACCGGTGGAAGAGTTTCCTGTTACACCGGAAGTTGATAATCGTAAGGCGACAGGAATCGAAGCAAGCGTATTAAAAGATATTATCAATCTCACGAGCTTTGCTGTGAGTAAGGACGAATTAAAACCAGCCCTTACAGGAGTTCTTTTTCGTTTTGAAGAGAACAGACTGCTGTCTGTTGCAACCGACGGACATCGGCTAGTCAGATACATACGAAACGACTTTAAAAGTGATGAATTTTCAGGAGACGTGATTGTACCCAGAAAATTTCTTAACCTTATGAATGGATTAATGGGCGCAGGTGAAAAGATTCAGATATGGATGGGGGACAACAGCCTTACAGCAACAGTCGGTGGAGATTATCTTTTTACACGAATTATAGACGAACGATTTCCTGATTTTGAAAGCGTTATACCTAAAGACAACGACAAAGAATTGTTGGTTGAAAGAGAATCTTTTCTTTCTACGGTCCGTCGGGTGTCCATTTTTTCGAACAGATCCACACATCAAATTGCAATGGAGCTATCGACGGATACTGTAAAAGTGAGGACAGAAGACCCTGAAAAAGCATCGAAGGCGATTGAAGAATTACCGGCAAAATTGATAGGTGAACCCATCACTGTTGGTTATAATGCATCCTATTTGAAGGAGGTCCTGATGCATTTGAAATCACAAAATGTAAGCATTCATTTAAAAACACCAATTAGCGCCGGCCTCGTTTATCCCGAAGTTCAAGAAGCGAATAGCGAAATAACGATGCTATTAATGCCTATTCGGTTGAATGATTGATTGACCGACAAAGCAGAAAGAAACAGACCCATCCACACACAACGCTATTATGAACAGCGTTGACGCTATTGAAGTTCAAAACTTTAGAAATCACAAGCATCTTCGCATAGAATTTGAAAAAGGAATTAATGTGATTTGGGGAGAAAACGGATCTGGAAAAACAGCGCTCCTGGAAGCAATTTATACATTATCTATGGGTAGAAGTTTTAGAACGAGATTATACAAAGAAACATTAAAAGAAGGATGTGATAATCTTTCCATTAAAGGTTTATTCACAAATAAAGACCAAAAACAAAAGATCGTTTTAAATCAACTATTAAACGGTCAGAGGAAATTTATAATAGACGAGAGCAATCATGTAAGCGTGAAAGAATTAGTGGGAAAAAACCCAATCGTTATATTGTCTCCGGAAGAGCAGATTATTACCAAGGGATACCCCGCCGACCGTCGAAGCTACATAGACAAAATTTTCTCAATTGTTTCTGGGGAATATCTAAATACATTATTGATGTACCAGAGAATTCTTAAGCAAAGAAATACAGCCATCCGAAATTTGAGATACGGCGCAACAAGAAAAGAGGCTGTGACAGCATGGGACGAACCATTAATTAGCGCCGGGAAAAAACTTTGGGACATTCGTATAGAGTTAATGGAAGTTTTTATTAACCAAATCCACTGCGCCACAAAGAAATACAACTCCAACAACGTTGACCTTGTCCTAATTTATAAACCGGAGGGAAGCATAGAGACCTTTGAGATTCGCCTGGAAAAAGCATTAAATTCCGACCTTAATAAAGGCTGGACGACAACCGGTCCGCATAGAGATAATTACACCTTTCTATTTAATACCCGCTCGTTGCGCGAGTTTGGTTCACAGGGAGAGCATAAAATTGCTCTTGTATTAATTAAAATGGCAGAAATTAGTATGATAAATATAATAACCGGAAGCAACCCTGTTTTGATGTTAGATGACCTTTTCGCAAAACTGGATTTTAAAAGGGCTGACGAAGTATTATCCCTTTTGAGTGGTCGAGGACAAACAATTATTACAACAACAGATATTGTTGATTTCAAAAAACACGGCCTTGATCTGAAATCGCCGCATAATTCGACCTATTATTTGGAAAGATAATGCAATCGTTAAAACAAGTATTAAACACATATCTTCATAAAACAGGACTGGCAAAAGGGGTTGCCCAAAATACGGCAATTACAATATGGCCAAGCATTGTGGGAAAAGCTGTTGCAGAAAACACGAAAGCCGAAAGCGTGGAACACGGAGTGTTGACCGTTTTAACAACAACGCCGGCTTGGCGACAGGAACTGCAATTTCAAAAAAACGACATAGTACTGAAATTAAATGAAAATATAGGGAAAAACGCAATTAAGGATATAAAATTTCTATGACAAAGACACAAAAATCAACAACATACAGCGCTGAAAAAATCCAAGTTTTAAAGGGGCTTGAAGCAGTGCGTAAGCGTCCTGCGATGTATATCGGAGACGTTGGAAAACGAGGCTTGCACCACCTTATATATGAAGTAGTAGACAATAGTGTTGATGAAGCTCTTGCTGGATACTGTTCAAAAATTAGCGTTGAATTTAATAAGGATGGAAGTGTTACCGTTGTGGATAACGGTCGAGGTATTCCTGTGGATATTCATAAAACAGAAAAGAAACCTGCTCTTGAAGTTGTTATGACCGTATTACACGCCGGGGGAAAATTTGATAAAGGCTCGTATAAAGTATCGGGAGGATTGCATGGCGTCGGAGTTTCTGTTGTAAACGCCCTTTCCGCATGGCTGGAAGCTGAAGTTTATAGAGAGGGACAGATTCATAAACAAAGATATGAACGCGGTTGCACAAAAACAAAAGTTGAAAAAATAGGGAAAACTAAGAAAAGGGGCACAAAGATAACATTTATGCCGGACGATAAGATATTTCAGGTAAAAACTTGGGATTTTGATCTGATTGCCGAACGCCTCAGAGAATTGGCATATCTTAACAAAGGTCTGGAAATATCTCTTCTTGATAAAGCAAGTGACGATAATCGAAAAGAAATATTTAAATATAAAGGGGGATTGTCTGATTTCATTAAATTTTTAGATAGCTCCGCCAATTCTCTTCATAATAGAGTCATTACTATAAACAAAGAAAACGGCGAAGTTCCGGTTGACGTCGCTATGCGGTATAATGACGGATATACAGAAAATATTTTGTCCTTTGTGAATAATATTAATACGATTGAAGGGGGAACCCATATGTCGGGGTTCAGATCGGCGCTCACCAGGGGGTTAAATTCTTACGGTGCAAAAAATAATCTGATAAAGGGAAGCAAAGGGGAAAAAATAACATTGAGTGGAGAAGATTTTCGCGAAGGATTAACGGCTGTCATTTCTGTAAAAGTCTCCGAACCTCAATTTGAAGGCCAAACAAAAACAAAACTTGGCAACGGTGATGTAAAAGGCATTGTAGATGCAATTGTTTATGAAGGAATTCAAGAATTTTTAGAGCAAAATCCATCGATTGCCAAACGGGTTATTAATAAAGCATTAATGTCTCACAGAAGCCGTGAGGCTGCCCGAAAAGCCAGAGACCTAATACGAAGAAAAAGCGCATTAGAGGGCGGGTCTCTCCCAGGAAAGCTGGCAGATTGCTCAAACAAAGATCCTGTAATGTGTGAAATCTATCTTGTTGAGGGAGATTCTGCCGGCGGTTCAGCGAAACAAGGAAGAGATAGGCGTTTTCAGGCCATTTTACCCTTAAGAGGTAAAGTAATAAACGCAGAAAAAGCTCGAATAGATAAATTATTATCCAACAATGAAATCCAGTCGATCATTACAGCTCTCGGTACAGGTTTTGGCGGAGACTCAGAAGATGGCGACGAAGGATTTCAAAAGAAAAATGCAGCAGACTTTGACATTGAAAAACTTCGTTACCATAAAATTATTATTATGACAGATGCCGATGTAGACGGAAGCCACATTAGAACGCTATTGTTGACATTTCTTTATCGAAAGATGCATCAGCTTATTACGAACGGCAATGTATATATTGCTCAACCTCCGCTATACAGGTTGAAACAAGGAAAAAAGGGATTGTATGCTTATAGTGAAGAGGAAAGAGAAACCCTTCTTGAACGAATGAGACGAGATAACAAAACGACTAAAATTGACATTCAAAGATATAAAGGGCTTGGAGAAATGAACCCGGATCAATTGTGGTCAACGACGATGGACCCGGAAAAAAGAACCCTGCAGCTTGTTGCTGTTGATGACGCTGCAGAGGCTGCTAAAACATTTACGGACTTAATGGGAAGCGACGTGGAAGCCCGCAGGTCGTTTATCGAAGCAAATGCTCTGTTTGTTGGAAATTTGGACATTTAAATTTATTGAAAGAAAAACATGGACTTATCTAGAGACAATATTTTAAAAAGAGACATTGTTGATGAAATGCGACAAAGCTACCTTAATTATTCAATGTCTGTTATCGTATCCCGGGCGCTACCCGACGTTAGAGATGGACTTAAGCCGGTTCACAGGCGAATTTTATATGGCATGAGCGAGTTGGGTGTCGGTTGGAATCGGTCATATAAAAAATCGGCAAGAATCGTTGGAGATGTTCTTGGTAAATATCATCCCCACGGCGACTCGTCTGTGTATGATGCCCTGGTAAGAATGGCGCAAGATTTTGCCATGCGGTATGAGCTTGTGGATGGTCAAGGAAATTTTGGATCCATCGATGGAGACAGAGCTGCAGCAATGAGGTACACCGAAGCCAAGATGACAAGAATCGGCGGCGAAACCATGACAGACCTTGATAAAGATACGGTCGACTGGCAATTAAATTTTGATGAATCACTAAAAGAACCAACAGTTTTACCAACCACACTCCCAACCCTTCTTATTAACGGATCAGAGGGTATTGCGGTAGGTATGGCAACAAAAATACCTCCCCACAATCTAACAGAAATAATTAGCGCGCTTATTGCGACCATTGAAAATCCGGATATGGAGACAGAAGACCTGATCAAAATAGTTACAGGGCCAGACTTTCCAACCGGTGCAATGATTATGGGAAATGAAGGCATTATAAGCGCCTATAAAACAGGAAGAGGGAAAGTAATTGTTAGAGCAAGGGCAATAATTGAAAGTGATAACAGAGGCAATTCCAGCATTATTATTAATGAACTCCCATACCAGGTAAATAAAGCAAATTTGATAGAGAAAATAGCTGATTTGGTTCGAAGTAAAAAAATGGTAGGAATAAGAGATATAAGGGACGAGTCTGATAAAGACGGTATTAGGATCGTTATTGAAACGAAAAAAGACGCTGTACCTGAAATTGTTTTAAATCAACTATATAAATACACCCAGCTGCAGGATACATTTGGTATTATTTTATTGGCGCTCGTGAAGGGAGCACCAAAGCTTCTCACCTTAAAAGAAATCCTTGACCATTTTATCGATTTTAGACATGAAATAATTACCAGAAGAACCACGTACGATCTTAATGAAGCGGAAGCAAAAGCACATATTTTAGAAGGATTAAAAATTGCCCTGGACAACATTGATGAAGTCATAGAACTCATCAAGTTAAGCAAAGATCCCGCATCGGCAAAAGAGGGGCTGATGAATCAATTTGATCTTTCTGAAAAACAAGCTCAGGCTATTTTGGATATGCGGCTGCAACGCTTAACCGGGCTGGAGGTTGATAAAATCGTCGAAGAGTACAAAGAAATAATTAAAGTTATCGCAAAACTTAGAGGAATTCTCGATAGCCGCTCACAGCGAATGAATATTATCAAGCTGGAGCTTGAAACGGTAAGAGAACGCTATGGAGATGAGCGAAGAACAGAAATTATGCCATACGGAGCAGACGTTTCCATCGAAGACCTTATTGCAGAAGAGGACATGGTTATCACAATTACTCACAGCGGATATATAAAACGTACTCCAATAACAACGTATAAAACGCAGAGGCGAGGAGGCAGAGGAATCCAGGGGGCGCTTTCAAAAGAAATGGATTTTGTTGAGCACCTGTTTATTGCAAACACCCACAGTTATCTTCTGTTTTTTACAGATAAAGGAAAATGTTATTGGTTGAAAGCATATGATATACCTCAAGGCGGTAGAGCAACTTTGGGTCGAGCTGTTGTCAATTTAATCGGTTGTGAGTCGGGAGAAAGAATAGAAGCGTTTGTGAGCGTAAAAGAATTTGACGACCAGCATTATATCGTTATGGCTACTCAAAAAGGGATTGTTAAAAAAACATCTTTATTAGCATATAGCAAACCGAGGAAAGGCGGAATATATGCGATTGACATTCGTGAAGATGATAAATTAATTGAAGCAAAGATCACTGACGGAGATAATGATATTCTTTTGGGAACCTTGGAAGGAAAATCTATTCGCTTCTCGGAGAAAAACGTAAGACCTACCGGTCGTAAAACAATGGGCGTTAAAGGAATTACACTTAGCTCAAAAACAGATAAAGTTATTGGCATGCTGGTTGTAAAGCGCGAAGGTACTATTTTGGTTGCAACGGAAAAAGGGCAAGGTAAACGGACCGAAGTCATTCAATATAGAACACAAACGCGGGGCGGCAAAGGTGTGATGACCATGAGAGTCACAAATAAAACAGGTAAAATGTCAGCGATAATGGAAGTGGTGGACAACGACGATCTTGTTATCATCACAGATCAAGGAGTCTTAATGCGGCAACCGGTTTCAGCCATCAGAACAATTGGCAGGGTTACACAGGGAGTTAAGTTGGTAAAGCTTGATGATGGAACCAAAATATCATCGATTAGCAGAGTAATACATGAGGACGCAAGCGTGGAGTCGAATGCTCCAAATTTGACCAACGAGACAAAGGAGGAAGAAAAAGTTTCGACAGATGACGAATCTTAAAAACAAGGTTTACTCAAACCTTGGCGAGATTCAGGAAAAAATCTCTTCCGCAAAAATTCGAAGCGGGAACAATCAGGAAATCACTTTGGTTGCCGTGACGAAAACACACCCTGTTTCAGTTATTAAAACAGCCATTTCCCTTGGCTTAAATCATGTAGGTGAAAACAGGGTTCAGGAGGCGGACGAAAAATTTTCCAATGTTGTTTTTGAGAGGGAAATCGTCAAAAGAATGATTGGTCATTTACAAACAAACAAGGCAAAAAAAGCTATTCAAATTTTTGATACCATTGATGGAGTTGATTCTTTAAAGCTGGCAAAAAAAATAAAGACACTTGTATACAATTCTGAAAAGAAAATAGAAATTTTACTGGAAATAAACACAAGCGGTGAAGAGCAAAAATTTGGCTTTAAACCTTACTGTTCGGATGAAATATTAGAGAGTATAGAACTTGAAGGATTGCCGGTAAAAGGTTTGATGACCGTAGGTCCGTTGATGAACGATGAAAAGATGGTTAGAGGAGCCTTTACAAAATTACGCAATTTAAAGGATGAAATAAATCGTCAAGCATCTCCGGACAAACAATTAAGCGTTTTATCTATGGGGATGTCCGGGGATTATGAAATTGCCATTGAAGAAGGCAGCAGCATGATTAGAGTCGGAACTGCTCTTTTTGGAAAGAGAAATTTCTAATTAAATTTTCAATAACGCCTTCGAGATTTCTGATCCAAGTTGAATGTTGTTCAACGCTAATGCCTTATTAGTCTTGAGACTTACCCCCCGGCTTTGATGAACGATTTCCTTCAAAAGAAACGGCGTTAGTTTATTACCAAGAACACCCCTCCTTCTGGCTAATTCACAAGCATTATCTATAATATTGTTTATTTTATTAGCAGGAATTTCATCTTGTTTGGGAACGGGATTTGCAATCAGGAGCGCCGAAGAAAAACCACCCCCTATGTGGTTTTTAAAAATAGAAGCGATTTCTTCCGGAGTGCTGACCGCCATAGACAATTTTAGACCGGATTCTCTGGAATAAAACGAGGGAAACTCATCCGTATTATATCCCAACACGGGTATTGAATACGTTTCTAACATTTCAATGGTTTTAGGTAAATCAAGAATCGCTTTTGCGCCGGCGGAAACGACAATAATAGGTATTTTGCTAAGGGCTGTTATATCTTGTGAAATATCAAAAGTTAAATGCGCATTACGATGTACACCGCCGATGCCACCGGTGGCAAAGACATTAATTCCAACCTTGTGGGCTAAATAGACTGTTGCAGAAACGGTCGTAGCACCTGATAACTTTTTTGAAAGCGCCCACCCTATTTCACGTAGAGATGTTTTAAGAATCTGTTTTTCAGAGCAGATGTAAAGCAGCTCTTTTTCATCAAGCCCTATGTGAATGCGTCCGTTAATGATGGCGATGGTTGCAGGTACAGCGCCATTATTTATAATCAATTTTTCAGCTTTTTTTGCAAACGCGACATTGTCCGGATATGGCATTCCGTGTGCCAATATTGTTGATTCTAAAGCCAATACCGGTTTTTTACCATTTAAGGCGTCTCGGACTTTTTTGTGTACGATAAAGTTTTCGAAAAACACATAGAAAGTTATCAGAAGATTATTAATAAACAGCATTAATTTTGCGACCTTGATTTACAAGAGAAACGTAGTATGAAAAATATAGACCCAAAAATATTCGGATTAAATAAACGCAATAAAATATACGAAACCAATGACGGTAAAGTTGTCATTGTGAAAAACCGAAGGAGCCGAATTGTCATGAAAGACGGAAATAACATAATGGAAATAGCTGACAAAATCAAAAAAGTAATCCCGGAGGCAAAGATAACACTCCTCGCGACAGCTCCAATTTGCAGCAAGACAAAAGCTTTTTTAGAACGTAACGGTATTCAAACAAAACAAGCAGATGTTCTGTAATATATTAAAAATAATAAAGCCAAAAGATACGGCAATATCCCAAAATATAATAAAACTTGCCCTACCTGTTATTGTTAGCAATTTAAGCCGCGTTTTGATGAGCGTTGTGGACGTTGCAATGGTTGGTCGTCTTGGTGCAGCCGCGCTTGCCGCTACCGGCATGGGCGCAATGTTGTTTTGGGGGGCGTTAAGCCTTGTTTTGGGAATAAGAACATCTACTCAAACTATTGCCTCCAGGAGGCTGGGGCAGAAAAAATTTGAAGAATGCAGTACAGCGATGCACAATGGTATATTACTGGCTGCTATCTATAGTCTCCCTGTCTCTATTATAGTTTACGGTTTTGCGGAGGATATAATACATTTTTTTATTGAGGATCCTATTGCCGCAGCACTGTGCATAACCTACTCCAGAATTGTTTTCATTGGATTATTCTTTTCGTCTCTATCTTTTGTATTTCAAGGGTTTTTTACCGGGATTGAAAAAACGAAAATTCATATGACTGTTTCAATCACAAGCAATATAATAAATGTGTATTTAAATGCTGGATTAATATACGGAACAGAATCTGTTCTTAATTTTTTTAATGCGTACCCCGCCATCAGCTGGATTGGAAATCTTTGGACTGTTTTTGATTTTCCTGCTCTTGGGGTTCAGGGCGCCGCGATTGCAACATTAATTGCATCCGCGTGGATAAGCTTACACTATTGTTTTTACCTTTTTTCCGGTGAACAAAGAAATAAATATAAGACACTATCATTAACGGTGAATAAAACCATGATGTTTCGACAGGTCAAGTTAGCCTTACCTCAGGGTTCGCAAGAGATGGCAGTGGCCATTGGCTGGGCTATTTATTATAAAATTATGGGTATGATTGGCTTACTTGAGCTGGCAACCACGGAACTTGTGTTCACCATCATGCATGCGTCATTTATGCCGGCAATTGGAGTCGGGCAGGCAGGAGCAACATTGGTGGGAAAATTTATGGGAAAGGGCGAGCTGGAAAAAGCAGAAGCAAGTATATACGAATCCATCCGATGGTCAGAAGTAATTATGGGATCTGTTGGTCTTCTCTTTTTTATATTTCCGAAGACCATTCTTTCAATTTTTACTGAGGACCCAAACGTTATTCATTATGGAATATTTGGTCTGCGTATCTTGGGATTAATACAATTCGTAGACGCTATTGCCATGACGCTGTGGTTTACGCTTTCGGGAGCGGGAAACACTTTTTTTCCGGCTGTAGTAGAATCGTCTCTCATTTGGTTTTTTCTATTACCCGCCAGTTTTTATCTTGGCGTTGTTTTAAATTTTGGGTTTTATGGTCCCTGGTTGATGTTTCCCCTGTATCTGATTTTCTTTTCAATTATCTTGTGGTGGAAACTGAAAAAAGGTGATTGGAAACATATTGAAGTTTAAATTGATTAATATAATTCTAAACAAAGATGAGGATGTTTAAGAAGACTTTATCAGATCTAAAAAGAATTTTCTGTATCGGACCTGCGGGATTTCTATTTACACTATTATTTTGGCTTGGTGCCGATATAATAGAAAAACAGGTTTCATTTCCAAAAATGAATGTAAACCCTGTCTTTCGAATTATCCTGATGACGATGTTTTCAATTGACGGTATTTATTTATTAATTGGAAGTCTATACTATTTAAATCCTCTTAAACGAGGAAAAGTTTTGATAACAAATGGACCGTTTAAATATATTAGGCACCCTCTTTATAGTTCTCTCATATACTCTTTTACAGCGTTATTATCGCTGTGGTTTAAATCGTGGATTTTATTGTTCACCGTCGTTCCGATTTCATTGATATGGTCGCGCTTGGTGCAAAAAGAAGAAGATTACATGGTAAATAAATTTGGAAAAAAGTATCTGTCTTATATGGAAAAAACAGGACAATTTCTTCCTTCCTGGAACGCATTAAAAGAAGAAGCTGAAACAAAGTCGTAATCGGTAAAAAACACTACGCTTACGTAACTTTCACCTTATTTTATTTAAACATTTTAAAGATTTTACGAAAAATTAAATCCGTAAATATATTGAAAAGAAAAGACTGTTTTCGAACAGATTAAAGCAGATTAATTATAACCAAAGTAGAAATAGGAATTGTTATGAAAAAAAACCGCGTAAACGGATTTGAGTATGTAGTGTCGTCTGGAGGAATTGATGAATATAAAATGACATCAAACGGCTTGACTGTGCTGCTAATGGAAAACCACTCTGCACCCGTTGTGACATTTATGGTGACCTATCATGTTGGATCCAGGAATGAAGCGGTTGGGCACACCGGCTCTACACATTTGTTAGAACACCTCATGTTTAAGGGCTCTAAAAAATTTAACAAAGAAAATAGAACAGCAATATGGACGATCTTACAAGATATTGGCGCTCAAATCAATGCAACCACCTGGTTCGATAGAACCAACTATTTTGAATTATTACCCAGCGAACACTTAGAAACCGCCATTGCAATCGAAGCAGACAGGATGCGCCATGCATTTTTAAAAGATGAAGACAGACAGCCAGAAATGACGGTTGTCCGGAATGAATTTGAGAGAGGAGAAAACGATCCGTTTGATGTATTAGATAAAAATATATGGGCCACGGCATATCAAGCGCACCCGTATCATCATTCTACAATTGGATGGAGGTCGGACATTGAAAATGTTTCGACAGAAAGGCTTCAAGAATTTTATAATACATATTATTGGCCGAACAACGCCACCGTCACTATAATTGGTGATTTTGAAACCGAAGAAGCGCTAAAACTCGTTAATGACTATTTTGGTAAACATAAAAGAAGTCCGAAAGAAATTCCGGAAATGTACACTACCGAACCAAAACAAGAAGGGCCACGCCGCCTATCGATTATGCGCGCAGGAGAAACCGGTATTGTCGGAATTGCACATAAAACTCCCATCGGATTAGCGGAAGACACATATTCTATTCAAGTTTTATCTAAAATACTTGGCGGTGGTAAATCGAGTCGTTTATACAGAAAAATTGTGGACAAAGGACTGGCAACGGGGATGTTTATGTGGGATTTCCCATTTAAAGATAATGGTTTGTTTATCACATATGTATTTTTAACACCTGGAACAGACCATGCAGAAGTGGAAAAAATTTTAATGGCTGAATTCGACACAATTAAAGAAGATGGTGTGACCAAGAATGAAATAGAAAGAGCAAAAGCGCAAATCAAATCAGAAATGGCCTTTTCACGAGACGGATCCTACTCCATTGCATCTGCTTTAAATGAAGCCATCGCCATAGGAGATTGGAAATTTTATACCACATATAATGAAAAGATAACGGCAGTTACGGCAGATAACATTAAAGAGGTCGCAAACAAATATTTAAACGAAAAACAAAGGACCACCGGGCATTTTACGCCTGAAAGCCAAGGTTCTTCTAATGGAAATATGCTTGGACCCGCCAAAATACACCAGCCGCTAAACGTGCGTCCTGAAAATTCAGACACCTTAGAAAAAAGTTCACTGGGTCAGCCAAAAAAAAGCCGTAAACCTGAAAAATCTTTATCCATTTCTGATCAAATTGTAACGTCGAGAGCGATTGATGGATTACAATTAAAAACAATGAAAACGCCCATAAATGATGTTGTTACCTTAACGGGAAGCATACTTGGCGGAACCCAATTCGGCGGAATTAAAAATACGGCTATAGCAAATTTAACAGCTGACATGTTAGACGAAGGAACAACAAAACATAAAAAGTTTGAAATAAGCGAGCGGCTTGAATCGGTTGGTGCAAATATTGCTTTTTCCAGCGATAATTATCGGGTTCGGTTCAGCGCCCACTGTTTAAAACAGGATGTCCCGTTAATTATTGAGCTCCTTGGGGAACAGCTGATAAACCCGGCTTTTATAGGTAGTAATCTCGAAAATGTAAAAAAGAGGAATATAGGGAACTTAAAAAAATCGAGCGAAAACACACGGACAAGAGCATCTGGAGCGTTTAGGAGGATATTATACCCCAAAGGACATCCAAACTATTCTATTCCAATCGATATTGAAATAGCCGATATTGAAAAAACAACCGTTGACAATTTAAAGAGATTTCATAAAAACTATGGATTGGGGAACATGAATCTCGTAGCTGTTGGCGACGTAGATGGAAAAACCTTGGAGAACTCGCTGATAAACGCGTTTGGGGATTGGGGAAAATCTAAACTTTCCATGCCGGCTAAAGACAGCAAGGCAAACAACGTTCGCAATGAAACCAAATATATAACAATGGAAGATAAAACTAGCGTAGATATGTTTTTTGGCGTTCCAATTGGAATTGACAGAAAACACCCGGATTATTATCCGCTAATGCTCGGAACCTACATTTTAGGCGGTAACTTTTCTGCCAGACTCATGCAATCAGTTCGAGATGAAAAAGGACTGACTTATGGAATTTATTCAAGTCTTCGAGGCGTAAACAATGGAGACGATGGTTATTGGAATGTGTGGGGAACCTTTTCTCCCGATTTTCTAAAAGACGGAAAAGAAGCCACCATTGAACAAATAAACTTGTGGATTGATAACGTCACGGAAAATGAACTCAATGCAAAAATAGAAACCATAACGGGTTCGTACAAAGTTGGTCTTGCTACTACAGGTGGTCTGGCGAGTCAAATATTAACAAACGTTGAGCGAAGTTATCCCGACGCCATGTTGGATGAGTATCCAAACATTATTAAAAAGGTAACTTTAGATCAAGTAAACAAGACAATAAAAAAATATTTATCTCCAGACAAACTGGTAATTGTCGCCGCAGGGTCAATTGACGGTAACGGGAATCCTCTCCCAAAAGAATGAACTAAACATATTTTAACTTCGATTCAATAAATGGATGTCATCTTAATTGCAGCTGTAACGGTAGACGGTTTTATCGCCAGACACAGCCATGAATTCATTCAGTGGTCAGAAGATCAAAACGTTTTTAAAAAACAAACAATGGGGTTTCCTGTGATTATGGGTTCGAATACCTTTGGGAGTCTGCATAATAATCTGGAAGGGAGAGAAATAATCGTTGTACATAGAAATGATAATCCTGAGAAAATTCTACAGAGTATAAGATCAGATAAATGTTTTATTGCGGGAGGAGGAAAAACAAATACACGTTTTGCCCCTTTTCTTACCCATCTCTATCTAACAACACACCCGTACATTTTTGGAAAGGGCATTCCTCTTTTTGCTCACTTAGACTCAGAAATAAAAATAGGACTTGAATTAACTATTCCGATTAAAAATGGAATTACTCAACATCAATATTGTGTGATATGATGATGATTATGGGTTATAGAGGACATCAATTATTTTTCAAACAGAATTATAAAATACCAATGCGGAACAACCCAACAGATGACTAGAGCCCTTTACGCTTCTCCCGAACAATCGCTGCTTTTATTTTTCCCCGAAGAACCCTGTTTTCAAGGGCATTAATAATATCCATATTTCCGTTTAATCCGGAAGCCACTAATCTGGTAATCAATTCTTCTTCTGTTTCGGAAGCTTTTTGTACTGGAGGCTCGGCCGTAGGAGAAATTGGATTTGCTTTCAGCTCGGCTATTAAATCAGCCGGAATTTTGCCCGATCTTTTCGCTTTTACCAGCGCCGCTTTTGCCATCCCACGGGTGGGTTTATCCTGAATGGCATTAATAAGATCCATGTTCCCCTCAAAACCGCTTTGAACCGCTTTAGCGATAATAGCTTTTTTACTAAATTTTGGAGTAGCGTTTTCATCAGATTCACGGTCACTACGACCTTCGTTTTCTTCTCTATTCTCAGGGAGAAAATAAGAGAGGTTGTGCAGTATTGATGATCCTTTATCTGCAAATTGCCAAGTAGTCATAAACGAAAACAGGCCATTACTGGAACGTCGACAAATCACTTCAGATGTTCCACGGGGTGTTAAGTTGATCTTGAACGAAATAGTTTCCTTGTTTACCGGATTAAACCTCATCTCCATATCCAGTCTTTTATTTGGTTCCACACCAACAATGCGAGCCTTGAACCAGGGTGAAAATGATTTTGGACGGATTTTTATTAAAGAGTCAGATTCTAGCGAAAATTTATCAAACGAAAACCTGTGTACATACCGCCCGTTATCTACAACGGGCAGAGCCCTGTTTATCCCGGGAAACCACAAACAGTAATCCTCAAAATGAGTCAAAGCTTTCCAGACGGTCTCTGGTTTGGAAACATACTCATGTTGAACAATTGTTTCCGCTTGAAACGGTGAATAAAAAGATGTGAATTGGCTATTGATTATCTGCTGGGAACTTGCATCGCGGATAAACAAATAAACTGTTATTAAAACAGCAACGGTAGCAAAGGCTATGATCATAATGAGTATTTAAATTTTTTGGTGGGGATTTTAAAGATTTTTTTATGTTAGAACCAATGACAACGAACGATCGTTATTTTCTTACCAAGTTATTATCCATAGCGAAACGTGTAAGGCCGGCAATATCTCGAACACCTGTTTTATTCATGATATTTTGTCGGTGTTTATAGACAGTAGATTTACTAATATAAAGCATTTCTGAAATACTATTCGAGGTTCCACCTTCTGCAATTAATTGTAGTATTTGTTTTTCACGTTTTGTTAAACAATCAAAACGCGGCGAACCATGCTTTTTATCAAATCGATTAGCGGCAGCTTTGAGAACGGTCTTAGAAATCGGAGGGCTAAAATAAGCTTCTCCCGCCATAACGGATCGTATTGCGTTAATGACTGTAGGCGCGGCGGACTGTTTATCAAGATAGCCAGAAACGCCGCACTGTATTGCTTTTAATACGTATTCCTCATCGGTGTACATGGATAATAAAATTACGTTTGTATTTTGTGTTCGTAAAATTTCTTCAGCCGCGACCAGACCGTTTAAAACAGGCATGGAGATATCCATTAGAACCACATCCGGACAATGTTCTCTTGCCAACTGAATGGCCTCATCTCCGTTTTCTGCTTCGGCGATTACCTGTATGTCCTTTTCTTCTGATAGCAACATTTTAATGCCGCCGCGAACAATCGCGTGATCATCGGCCAACAATACTCGAATAGATTTATTTGTCATAAAACATCTACGTTTTTAATTGGTATTATTATGCTTAAACAAGTTCCTTTTCCCGGCTGACTGTCAATATTAAAATTTCCTCCCAACGCCTTTACTCGCTCTCCAACACCGACCAACCCAAGAGTTTTGGTTATATTTGTATCCATATCAACTGTATCAAATCCTTTTCCATTATCAATAATATTAAATATTAGTGAACTATTTTCTTTAATAAAATTAATATTTATTTCAGATGCATCAGCATGTTTTGCCACATTATTTAACCCTTCTTGAAAAATACGATAAAATGCTATTTTAATATTAGGATCAAGTTGTTCGACAATGGCATCACCATGGATATTAACACGAACACCGGATTGATCAAAAAATGTTCTTGAATGAGATTTAATAGCAGATAATAAACCCAGATCATCAAGTTCTGGGGGTCTGAGCTCCATTGAAAATCTGTGAATTTTTTTGGCGGTTTCTATGGCAAGCGCTTGACAGTTTTTTACCTTTTTTTCAAGTTTTTTTTCATTCGAAACATCTGTTCGGATACTCTCAAGCGTCATATTGATAGCAGTCATTGCCTGACCAATATCGTCATGGAGCTCCAAACTGATTTTTTTCCTCTCACTTTCTTGAACGTGAACCATCTCATTTGTGAGTCGTTGAAGCTGTTTTCTTTGCTGTCTCAATTTATGGATACTTTCTTTTAAATCAACTTCATATTGGGTTCGTTCTGTTGTATCACGCCCAATACACAGGATAGAAAACAACGATTTATTTTCATCCGGTTGGGGAATAAGTGAAAATTCAAACCAAAGCGGAAATTGTTCAAAATCTATTTGAATATCGATTTTTTCACCTTGTCCTGAACCAAGAACGCGATCAACCGTTTCTTCAATGACCGGCACCCCTTTCTCTTTTAATACTTTAGATAACGGTTGACCAACAATTTCATGAGAACTTTTACCGAGATACGTTAAAATGGAATAATTTGCAAAAAGGATTACATGATCAGGATTTATAATAAAAACAATATCCTCCATATTTTCAACAAGCGCCCTGTATTGTTCTTCGCTGATCCGAAGGTCTTGCTCAACGCTTTTTCTGTCGGTAATATCTCGAACTCCGGAAATGGCTTCATTTTTGTGAAAAGGTAATATCGCAGCCTCAAACACCTTGCGCTTACCACGAATCTCCAATTCATACTCGATTATCATCCGCCGCTTGTCGTTAATAACAGTGTTTAAGGCATTCATGATTTTTTTTGAAACGTTTTTCGGAAGAGCATCGCCCACCGTTGTGCCAATCAATTCTCCTTTGGATTTATAAAGCAAATTTTCAGGTCCATAATAATCAAGATAAGTTCCATGACTATCTAACCTGAAATAGAGATCCGGTAATGCAGTAAAAATTGCCTCAAGATTCTCTTTTGACTCCAAAAGCTTTTTTTCTGCCATGACTTCACCGGTAATGTTTTTCAGATTGATAACAATCGCTTTGGGTTCATCGCGACTGTTCTTTATGGTGGCGCCGGTTATGGTCAAATAAATATACTGACCATTTTTGTGCTTGGCTTTTACCCGGAAGGAGGCATAGCCGTTTTCTAAAACCAAAGCGCGATTTTCTAATACCACATTGAGGTCTTCCTTGTCGTAATACGCTTGAATATCTAATTGTTCAACCTCTTTCCGTGTATAACCAAAAAGATTGCAAAAAGAATCGTTAAAGCGCTGAAGCTTCAGATCTAAAGAAAATTTTGCAATCCCATCGCCGGAGGTAAAAAAAATGGTATTGATATCTTCATTTAATTTGTGTAATTCACTGGTTCGTTGTAATACTTTCCTTTCAAGGGCTTCATTCCACTGTTCAACTTTATTACTGGCATTTATGTATCGATTGAGCAGAACCCCCGACATTCCAAATGTCCATATTAAAAACCCAAAACGGTTGACAACGAACCCCTGTTTCCAAAAAAGAGAATCAATTGCTTCAAATAAAACGGTTGCGAGTAAAATCGTAATAAAAATGCTAACAATACCAATTTCCTTCACCGGGATTCTTTTCCAATGATCCGGTGGTGCAGAATCGGTTTTTTCAAGTTTCTTGTTTATTCGCAAACCTTTAATGGATAAATATGTTAAATACCCCGAGACTAAGGGAAGGGTGGATTGCCAAGTTCGTAATAGATCAAACAAGAAACTTGGAGGCGCAAAAACAGACAGCACCATAAAGGAAAAACACATACTACAATACATTTTTATAATTAATGTTATTTTATGTTTAAGATATATATTTACGACCAAGGAAAACATTAAAGCGATGAAAAAAACAAAAATATATTCCAATCTAAACGAGACAAAGCCAAATACGCCGGGATAAAGATCATAATAAGCTTTTATGGCATTATAAACCGCAAAAGAAACAATAAGCACCGCGAAAAAAAGATACAGGCGATAATGCCTTGGCTGGCGAATAAACAAATAAATCCATAGGGCAGCAATAACAAGATAAATAGCAAAATGGGAAATCGAAAAAAACCGTAAAGGAAAGGAAAGCAAATCTTTTGTTGGTCCAACGGTATAAGGTTTTCCGTAATAAAACCCGGCCCCGTAGATAGATGGATCGGCAATAATGTGGAAGCCCAAGATATTTTGACCTTTTTGAAGAAGGTTTGAAGGGATTAAAACATGAAGACCCTTTCCACGCTTTGGTATAATCTCCCCCTTTTCACCATAATGTATTTCTTTCTCAATTGAGACGCCATTCAAGAAAATTTCCCAATTTGATGCGATACTTTTAAGGAAGAGAGACATGGGTGGTAATTTGGATGGATCACCTTCAATCGTGAAAGAGGTAACAAATGCAAACGATTCGGGCGGACATTTTTTTAACGATAAATAACGGTGAGCAGGAACATCTTTTAACCCAAGCTTCCGAATTACAAGCGAACGGGAGCCGGTTCTGCCGGGAATCCGTAACCAATCATTGGTCGATGGTGGAAGTTGTTTAATCCACGCAAGATCAAATCCCTTGCGGATAAATATGTCCTGTTCGTTTAAATTAATTGTTTGAGCTTGTATAGCATTTGCTAAACACAGCAATAATCCGAGTAAGACGGTAATATATTTTTTTATACCCACGGGTAAAAATTACTGGTTTATCTGTCAAAAAGCTACAAAGTAGTAAACTAATGGTGACGAACAAAAAAGCATCAGGGATTTAATATTGAGAAAATTCACATCACGAATCCGGCGCGAATTGTCTACCACTAATTACACCATAAAAATACCAGTGATTACACCATAAAAATACTCAAT
>CAZBEY010000036.1:0-18875 GCA_964491015.1 uncultured bacterium
TTCAAACAAGCAATATGACTATTCAAAGTGTCCGTTTTTTTGTTGCAAGATCAATGGTTTTCTTTTAAAACCTATTATAACTTACACTTACTTTTAAGTTTTGTCAATACCCGTCATATGTGTAGGTCAAGCTTCCAGCTTAACTAAATTAATGCTATTTTGGTAACAAGTTGAATGCCAACAATCAAAGATGATTGTCGTACGTATTCATTGATTAAAAAGTGTTTGTTCAGTCTTCTTTTGGATTTATTCCGGAGAAATTGATACCCGTTAACCGATGGATATTATCGCTAAATGTAGTTAGATCATTGAAAGAGAATTGGGATATATCATTATAGCCGCAGGCACGGGTGATCACCTTAATCAGATCGTTTGTTGCCGAAAAATAATTAGCTAATTGTAGCGCCGACTTATCAACGATTAATCTTGACCGTAAATGATCTTTTTGTGTGGCAATACCCACAGGACAATTATTGGTATTGCAAGCCCGCATCCCAATGCACCCAATGGCTTGTAAAGCGGCATTGCTGACCGCCACTGCATCGGCACCCAGCATCAGCGCTTTGGCAATATCATCTGCAATTCTTATTCCTCCCGTAATAATTAAGGTGACATCGAGCGCTCCTTTATTATCTAAATAATGACGTGCCCGCGCCAAAGCAGGGATGGTGGGAATATTTATATTATCTCGTAGTACAGTGGGTGCGGCTCCTGTTCCGCCACCCCGGCCATCTAAGATGATATAATCTGCACTCGCATCAAGGGCGAATTGAATGTCGTCTTCAATATGACTGGCGGCAATTTTAAATCCAATGGGAATTCCACCTGATATTTTTCTCACATCGTCAGCAAAATTGCGAAAATCATCCGGAGACTTTAGATCGGAAAATGCCGCAGGAGAAATAGCCGATTGACCTTCAGGGAGATTCCGGACGGCTGCGATTTCTCCTTTTACTTTATCACCGGGAAGGTGGCCGCCCGTACCGGTCTTGGCGCCCTGACCTCCCTTAAAATGAAATGCCTGAACTTTTTCAAGTTTATCCCAGGCAAATCCGAATTTTGCTGATGCCAGTTCATATAAATAGCGTGAATTATTCTCCTGTTCTTCGGGGAGCATACCGCCCTCACCAGAACAAATTCCTGTCTTGGATAATTCTGCCCCTTTGGATAGTGCAATTTTTGCTTCCCGTGATAATGCCCCAAAACTCATGTCAGAAACGAAAATCGGCATTTCTATTGTTAATGGTTTTTTCGCCTTGGGACCAATCACGACTTTTGTAGACACATCTTCTTCATCCAATAGGGGACGTTTAGCTAATTGGGCCGGGAGGAATTGAATATCTTCCCATTTGGGTAATAAATTTCGATCCACTCCCATCGCAGCAGTGAAGCCGTGAAGGCCCACATTTTTTAGACCGTTTTGCGCCAGCTCTTTAATATAAGAGGTGAAAGGCTCGGTATTCTCCGGATGGGTATCAGCGTAAGCGCCCAAATATTGGTCCCGTTGAAACGGTTGTGGATTCGTTTTTTCAAATGCCAATATTTCATTTTCATTAATATATAGATCATCGCCTTCGATAGTCGTCGAAAATGGGTGCAGTGCTTCATCATTATTATATTCACTCACACCGGTATCATAACGGTAATCCCAGTGATGAACACCACAAATGAGATTATTCCCTTCAACATATCCGTCTGCAAGTAAGGCTCCACGATGATGACAACGACCATAAAATACGGATACTTTGTCATCGTACTTGATGATAACCAAATCGGTGTTCCCAGCCAGGGCGTACGCCGGTTGACGATCCTTTAAACTTGAGATTTCAGCTATTTTTATCCGTGCTAATTTCATATTACAAATGAATATATCAGATTTGTTTTCATACAATCATTCCTTCAGATCAACTAAACTTAATAAAATTCAGGCATTATTCCCGGAGAAGTTATTCATTTTTAAAAATGATCAAATTTCAGTTTTGACTCAATGATGTAGTTTTTAGATCGTAGCTGAATACATTCGTTATGAAAAACTAATCCTCGGACAACCTTTTAAAACAACACTTGTCCAATGGCTTCAAATTATAAAGGATAGTTATTATGATTAAAAAATTAGGATTTGAAATGATGATACCTCTGTTATTGACAACTATACTCAGCTCAAATGCATTTGGAAAAATCGTTAATGAAGATCGTTCTGTGATGGGATTTGACCAAATAGAGTTAAGTGGATACGGAGAGGTTATCTTAACCCAGGGGACTCGAGAGGGCCTAACGGTGGAAGCAGATGAGGATATAATATCTGAAATTAAGTCCAATGTGCGTAATGGAACCCTTTATTTGGATGTTGAGAATACCCACTGGATTAAAAATCCCTGGAAATCCTCCACC
This sequence comes from uncultured bacterium, assembly GCA_964491015.1. Classification (GTDB taxonomy): domain Bacteria; phylum Fidelibacterota; class Marinisomatia; order Marinisomatales; family TCS55; genus JADFRD01. Next base: position 2,392 of record CAZBEY010000036.1, read on the forward strand.
AGTGGAATCAAATATTATATTATGATGAAAAATGTCCGGGGTTTTTCCATCTCCGGTTCCGGAGAGATGACTTCTGAGCATATTGAAACCGATCATTTAACAATCCAGATCAGCGGTTCGGGTAATATTGAAATTAAATCTCTCGAGTCTCAAGAGATCAATTTGAATATCTCAGGTTCAGGCAATTGTAATTTGGCCGGCGAAGTTGGTTTTCAAAAAATAATAATAAGTGGTTCCGGAGCCTATTCCGGTGAACGCCTCGACAGCGATGCGGCTATTATTGTGGTGAGTGGTTCCGGAGAGGCCTCTGTCCGGGTGAAAGAAGAAATTGATGTCCAGATCAGTGGCAGCGGAGATGTGAAATATGCAGGAGAACCGAAAGAAGTATCTCTCCAAAGCAGCGGCTCAGGAACAGTCCAAAAAATTGGCGGTGGTTGGAAATGAAGATATTTTTTCGACCAGTAATAAGACATTTGCTTTCCATGGATAATTTGATTGATCGCCTCCAAACTAACATTTTAAATACCGTGGGATGTTTGGGTATAAATACTCATATCAATATTATATATCCATATTAATATAGTATGGTAATACTCATCTATCTCCAATAAATAAACCGTTCCTAACTGCACTTATATAAAGGTATATAAGAATAGAAATAGCTCTGGCACGATGTTTGAAGTACTATTGATAAATATAAAAAAAAAGGAAAAAATCATGACTACCATATCCATAAAGGAACAGAAAAAAACAGATTATTTGAATCACAATTGGATAATTACCACTCTAATCATGGCTCTGGCATTCAGCCCGTTTTGGATGCTCATTCTCATTTGATAGATTTCTTTAAAATCTGCTCGGCTGTCCATAGGACCGGTTCAACACCTGAATCAATATTATAAAATCGGTTGTTCAGAATGAAAAGTTTGTCTATTTAGAACATTGTAAATATAATTGACAACAATATGAAAGATAAGACTGTCTGTTTTGAATCAGACAATGATGAATCGAAAAATAATGAACAAAACTAAAAACTTTATCATTTTTACACATTTCCTCATACTCACCGTTCCAATTCTCGCAACGGAGAAAATATATTCATCGAAAGAACTAAATGGCAGCAGTATAATTATTGATGGATCATTAGATGAACCCATTTGGGAATCTGCAGGATTTAGACTTGATTTTATCCAGCGCGAACCAATTGAAAATGAAAAGCCTTCGGAAAAAACAGAATTCTCTGTATGCTATGACCATGATAATTTATATGTTGGTATAAAAGCCTATTACGAAGATCAGAAAACCATCAAAAGCGTGTTAACCCGGCGGGATGAATGGTCTCCCAGCGATTGGGTTTATGTTTTCATTGATAGCTATAAAGATAATCGCACCGCATTTCAATTTGGGTTAAATCCAGTAGGTGTAAAAAGAGATATTCGCTGGTCTGATGATGAAAATCCTGACAGAAACTGGGATGCTGTTTGGGAAGGCGAAACCACTTACTTTGATGGCGGTTGGTCAGCAGAATTTGAAATTCCTTTTCGTGAACTGAGATTTGATAAAGCGGATTCGCAAATTTGGGGTTTTCAAATCAAGCGTGAGATCGCCAATAAGAATGAAGAAGATTATTGGACTTTCTGGTCAAAAGATGAACAGGGGTTCGTTAGACATTTTGGTGAATTGAATAATCTGAACAATATACCACAACAAAAGCATATCCAACTTATCCCGTATACAACCGGTCAATTGGATCATTCCAAACTGTATAAAAATCCAGTTCATCCGAAAAACTATAATTTGTCTAACATAAAAGGGCTTGATGTAAAATTCGGCGTCACCAATAATCTGACGTTGGATATTACAATTAATCCTGATTTTGGCCAAGTTGAAGCAGACCCAGCTGAACTTAACTTGTCTGCATTTGAATCCTATTTTGATGAAAAACGTCCATTTTTCGTTGAAGGCGGTAACATTTTTAACTATGCATTGGGTATGGGAGACGGTGACCAAAGCCAAAATTCACTTTTTTATACTCGCCGTATAGGGAGGTCCCCCCATTATAGCGCCTATTGGGGTGAATATGGAGATGGGTATATTACTGAACCAAACTCAACTCGCATTTTAGGAGCTGCCAAATTGAGTGGAAAAACGAGCAGTGGTTGGTCCATTGGGATCCTGGATGGGTTGACAGCCGAAGAAAATGCCCATATTGAGTATCAAGATAGTTCAAGCTTTACCCAAACGATTGAACCTCTCACAAATTATTCTGTCAATCGTATTCAAAGAGATTTTAGAGATGGAAAAACCACTGTCGGTGGAATGGTCACAGCTGTCAATAGAAAAATTGATAAAAAGCATTTAGATTGGCTCCATTCAGATGCTTATTCAGCTGGATTAGATTTTAGTCATCTTTTTTTCGCTGACTCGTATATGATATTTGGTGGAGCGGCTTTTACCGATGTCATTGGGACGCCCGATGCCATCATCAATACACAAAGAAGTTCTAATCATTATTATCAGCGATCCGATGCTCCGCACTTAAATGTTGATTCTTCTGCTACTCATTTAACAGGATTTAGTGAAAATGCTGGGATATTCAAAGTAAACGGTGATTGGAGATGGGGAATTGGACAATGGGTATTTTCTCCCGGCTTTGAAGCGAATGATCTCGGATATCACAGATCAGTGGATAATCAGGTTCAATTTCTGTGGTTCAGCCGTCAAGAAAATGAACCGGGAAAATATTTACGAGATTACCGGTCAAACATGAGTATTTGGCATTCCACTAATTTCGGGTATGAATCTCATCCGATTGGTGGAAATGTTAATTTTAATTTAACTCTCCTAAATTACTGGAACTTTGGAGCAGGTGTAAATTATGATGGCCCTGGTATTCACACGAATGCCCTGTGGGGAGGTCCGGCAATTAAAACAGATGGGGGATTAAATGGATGGTTTTTTGTAGGGAGTGATCAAAATAAGGATTTATTTATTAATTTTAATGGCTATAGAGGGACAGCTGTCATGGGATCAAAATGGGCGGGCATAAATTCCAATATTAACTGGCGTCCAACCACAAATATTTTCCTAAGATTCTCAATCAATTACAACCACCAAACGGATACATGGTCGAACTGGTCAGGCTATGAGCCTTCTTACGACATTCAAAATGAAACCGATGAGTATCTCCTCGCTCATTTCGATCAAAAAACACTCTCTTCAACGTTCCGTCTGGACTGGACATTAACACCTGACCTATCTTTTCAATACTACGGTTCGCCTTTTGTGACTGCAGGAAAATATGATCGTTTTATAAAATTAATAGATCCGAAAGGTGATAATTATGATGAACGATTCTATTCATATTCAAATGATGAAATGAACTATAATGAAGACACCGAAATGTGGGAGATTGACGAAAATTCTGATGGTATTCTCAATTATTCCATTCCAAACCTTGACTTCAATTATAGACAGTTTAATTCAAATTTGGTACTGCGATGGGAATACCGCTCGGGGTCAACGCTATATTTGGTATGGTCTCAGGGAATAACGGATTTCGTAGATATAAGTGATTTCAGTTATGGAAATGATCTTCGAGATTTATTCGGAGCAGATCAGGAAAATATTTTTCTTATCAAGTTCAATTATTTATTTAATCTCTAATCTTTTTCCTCAATAATACTGTTATGGAATTTGTTATGTTATAGCTGACTATGATTTTATTATGTTAGGTAAGATCAATTTTCATTTGAATACTATAAAAACAATGCTTTTTTCACTGAAATGAAAATCATTAACATTTTTCTCCTTGTGATGTAATTATAAAATAACTATTTTTATATTAATTTAATATTTTTCTGAAAACAGAAATAGTGTTCATATTCAAGTGTAGTATTTCGATATTATCAAGATTAGTGAATTGAATAATACATACACAGTTTTAACTAGATCAGACTGTAGGATATAGTTAATGATGTTGATGCACAATCGTTAATTTAAAATATCAGTAAAATTAATAATATAGTAAAAGGAATTTCATAATGGATGCAGGGACTATAATCGGGTTTATCATTGGTTTAGGGTTAATCATGTTCGGGATGGTTGATAGTGTAACGAAAACAATACCACAAACATTTCTGAATTATCAGGGGATAGCTATTGTTTTGGGAGGAACTACGGCTGCAACATTAATCAATTACCCATTAAAAAAAATATTCAGGCTTTTTAAAGTTGCTGGATTGGCTTTTAGAGGAAAAGAGGTTGAATCTGAGGATAATATTATTGATACATTGGTTGATATTAATATCACATCCAGGAAAAAAGGTGTTGTTGCACTGGAAAAAATAATCCCAACAATTCAAAACAAATTTCTTAGGAATGGCCTTCAATACATGACCATCGAAAAAGATACAAATAAACTGCTGCAATTTCTTCACAATGAGATTGATCATATGATGAGACGGCACACGATCGGTCAACGAATGTTTGAAAATATGGGTACATATGCTCCTGCCTTTGGTTTGCTAGGAACTGTAATGGGACTAATCCTCATGATGACATCCCAATCCAGCGGCGGAACAGCCGCGGGGTACTCAATGCAGATGGAAAATTCCATGAATCATCTTCTGAGTGGGATGGGGGTTGCACTCGTTACAACATTTTATGGTGTTTTGCTATCAAACTTAGTGTTTAATCCCATTGCCGGAAAATTGAAAATTAAAACAGAAGAAGAAATGTATATTAATGAAATGATGATTATGGGAATTCAAAGTATCCATCAGAAGGAACACCACCTGAAAATGGTTGAAAAACTTCTCACATTCTTAGATAAAGACGCCAAAGAACTTCACCGATCTGAAAATGGGAATTAAGACCACTAATCCTACCTCCGACCGAGAGGACCGCTGGATGATAACTTATGCCTCATTATTAACTGCAGTTCTTGCTTTTTTTATACTGATAGTTACAATGAAAAATAATGAGGCAAAGTCCATATTTCAGGTAGCGGATAATCTTACAAGAGAAATATTCGAGAAAATTGTCGTTCAAAAAATGAAGCATGAACTTGATTGGCTGGATGTAGAGAACACCGGCACATTGGGAGTTAGAATCGTTATACCATCCATTGTTGAGAATCAATCCATGTTCAGATCAAATTCGGGTAAAATAACAGATAATTTTCTTCCTTATATCCACTCACTTTCCATGATCATTAAAGATCTTGAATTGGACAATCTGATACAACAGAATAGGACAATCACCAACAACCTGAAAAAGCAAAATAAAAGCCTCAGTCTTGAAATATTAATTCAAGGGCATACAGATGCCCTTCCAGTTCAATCCGGGGAATTCACCAGTAATTGGGATTTGAGCACAGCCAGGTCTTATTCCTTCATGAAACTACTGCAAGAGGAGACCGGGTTAAATCCAAAAATCTTTTCGATTGCAGGTTATGGGCCCTTTCTTCCTAAAACCAGTGCTGATAATTATTCTGAAAATCGAAGAGTAGAGCTGTTTATAAAATTTCAACTTGAATCATCTTTAAATCATGCAGAAACATAAACACCCGCTTGATAAAAAAAGAAAAAATGCCTGGCTGATTAGCTATGGAGATTTAATTACGTTATTAATTACATTTTTTATTATGATGATCTCTGTGGAGTCGGGTCGTATCTCAAAAGCTCATAATTGGATTAATCATCAACTCACAATTGCTACCAACGAGCTGAGTGAATCAGTCACTGAAAAAGGCATTTCTGATATAGATATTCGGCAGGATACTAAAGGAGTTCATATTTCAATTCAAAGTAAAGGTATGTTTAAAGAGGGGGAGGCGACTCCAAGTAGAGAACTCATATTTCATCTGAGAGATATCTCGGATGAAATTCATAATCTAAATATTCTAAAATTGAATACACTCCCGTCTTATGAAAAAGATTTTAAAGCATTTCGTGAAAATGGACTTGAATGGAATGTAAAAATTCTTGTGGAAGGTCATACTGATAATACACCGTTAATATCAGGTTCAAATTACAAAAACAATTGGGAACTCAGTGCTGCTCGTGCACAGACGGTAATGCGAATCCTCCAAGAACAGCTAAACCTGCCACCGAAACTGTTTGCGATAAAGGGTTACGGAGAATACAAACCACTGTTGGAAAATATCTCAACCAAAAACCGCTTATTGAACCGTCGAGTGGATATCATCATCAATGCATCGCTTTTAAAATCTGGATCCGAAGTACAACTCACAATTTGAACCCCCGGGTTCTATTAAAAATCCAGGGGTTCTTCTTCCAATTTTGGTATTAAATCTTATTCAATCCCCAATAATTCAACCTCAAAAATAAGCGCGCTGTTTGGTCCACCGGGTCCCCGTGGGCCACTCCCATATGCCAAGCTGGCTGGAATATATAATTCCCATTTTGAACCTACCGGCATTAATTGCAATGCTTCGGTCCAACCTTTAATGACTCCGGTAACTGCAAACGTAGCCGGAGCTCCTCTATTAAAGGAGCTATCAAATTCTTCCCCGTCTATTAATGTACCTCGATAATGAACGGATACTTTATCGGTACTCTTTGGTTTGATTCCGGTACCATGTTTTATTATCTTATACTGCAAACCGCTCTCGAGGGTGACCACACCTTCTTTCGTCGAATTCTCATCAAGAAAGGCGGTTCCTTTTGCTAGATTTTCTTCTGCTTGTGCCTGTGCTTGTTGTCGAGATTTTTCCTGCAATTCTTTTCGAAATGAGTTCAGTATCGCAAGCATTTCATCATTCGTTAATTTCAAGTCAGTGCCATTATAAGCATTACTCCACCCTTCAAAAAGGGCATTTTCATTCATGTCCAGTTTCTGCGTTTTCATACTTTTCCCAATATCAACACCAATACTGTAACTGATAGAGTCAACGGTTGATTCTAATACTACAGTCGACTGTTGATCAGACCCACAGCCAAAAAGAATCAAAATGGAGCCAAGTGTAATTAAATATTTCATATTATCCTTTCCAATTATTGAGGGCTTTACGAAGTCCTCCATTGTATTATTTTATTGATTTCTATTTTTTTTATATTTGATGAATTTATTTGATTAAGACCGAGATAAATCAAAAACCTATCCCAACTTGATTATTTTCGAAAATATATTCGTAAAAAAATGCCACCGAATATACAAAATCCGACCTGGCTATGAAATAGCCTTAATTAGATTTTGATTTGAGCTTAACCGCAGTGCCGTATACAAGAAGCTCAGCTGTTGTCTGCATAATCATGGATGTTTGAAACCGGACGCCCACAATGGCATTCGCACCCAATTTATCACCGCTATCAATCATCCGCTGGAGAGACTGTTCCCTGGATTCAGCCAGCATTCCTGTATATTCTGTTATTTCACCCCCTACTAAACTGCGAAGACCTGCTGCTATATCCTTCCCGAGATGCCTTGCTCGAATCGTATTACCAATGACGATCCCGAGTTGTTCGGAAATATCATATCCTGCAACACAATCAGTCGTTGAGATAATCATTTGTCTATTCCTCTAAATGGTTCATCTTTCTTTGCCTCTCTGTTTTCTTTCACCATATTGAATAATATTAAAATAACTCCAGCAGTAATTGCAATAGTAGCAAGACCAAGAATAGGATTACCGATAATGAACGATATGATTTTCCCGATGAATACCAGGACAAATAAGACAACTCCTCCAATAATTAAATATAAACCTGCATCTTTCATAATAATAAATCTCCCGTTTTAATGAACAATAATATTGCTTTTATGATAGTCTGAAAATAACCTATCCTCCCATTAGAAACCGTATGATTTTATATTGATTAGAACAGATTTTTCGATTTCAACGTTTAAGGGCGGCTATGATGAAAATTTCCAGTACGTCCTTAGTTGCCTGCGGACTGATACACATATTGCAGTAGATGCTGCACTCCCTTTGGATCGGATTGAATCATACTTAAACGGTCCCTTGAAGGCAATATTAATTACGCATACTCATGGTGATCATATCGCTTTTATTCATGAATATTTAGATGCATTTCCGAATATGTTAATGGTTATTCATAAACGTTCTGCCGGGCGAATTAAGGCATTGAATGTTCATTTCACAAACGATAACGAAAAAATCCAAATTGGGGAGCTCCTGATTCATACCCTCCATACTCCCGGGCATTTCCCGGATAGCTCATGTTATGTTTTGGAGAATATTGTTTTTACCGGAGATACTCTTTTTGTCGGTCGAACAGGCCGAACAGTCGGCGAAGGAAGTGACATAAGCATGCTTTATCACTCTGTGTACAAAAAACTGCTGATCTTACCTCAAGAAAGTGTAATTTACCCTGGGCATGATTATGGGGATTCGCCAACGATATCTATATCAAAAAATATTAAAATTAGTCCTTTATTGCAGGCAGAAAATGAACGTGATTTTATTAAACGAATGGCTGCGTATGAAGCCAGTCGTAATTAACCATAAGGAGTACGTATGAAAAAAACCATAATAAGTTTCATAACCGGTGTTATGATTACAGCATCCTTCTTCATTCTTGTCGGTGCTTCAGAAGCTAAAACCGATTCACTCCAGTCCTTATTATCGAAAATTGAGGAATACATGGAAGCTGAGTTGAATAAACCGAATGATTCGGGTCGTTATCAACTCCAGAGTTTTAGTATTGATCGCACCCATTGGCATTATCTTTTGGATACGGCCACCGGTGAATTGTATCGCCTGGAGCCCAGCCGCACTCCTGAAAATGGGAAATGGACATTGATGTCCGCGGCTAATTTTGAAAAACCACAGGAGTAAATGATGAATCATAAAATTTTCCCTTTATATCTCATTATAGCATTGGCAATGGCCGCCTGCGCTGATAATAAAAAAGGCTGCGACGAATGTGGTGGTACCATACTAGATGGATATTATTTCGATGAAGTAACTACAGATGATATTGCTGAGCTTGGCGAAATTGAAGGAATTGAAATTGGAGCCTGCATACGCTATAAACTTGACCTTGACGGTACTAATTTTAATATTGAAACGGTCAAAGTTGTTGATGACTGCTGTTGTGTCGAGTAAATAATTGAAAACTAAATATTACCAAGATAACGATCACCCAACTAGGGCGGTCATTGGTCTTCATGGTTGGACTGGCGATGAGCATTCTATGGTTCCAGTAGCAAAGTTGATAAATTTGGAAAATACCAAGTGGTATATTCCCCGAGCACCATACAAATCTGATGCTGGTAAGGGATTTACATGGTTCAGTGGAAATGATGAAATTGGTTGGAAATATGAAAAGACATTTGATTTAACAAATACTCTTATTCAGCATGTTTTGGAGGATGGCTTTGCGCCTAAAGATATTTATTTGATTGGTTTTTCTATGGGTGCCGGATTGAGTTATTATGTTGCCATGAGTTTAGGTTTTCCAATTGGTGGTATCATTCCCATTGCAGGTTTTATCAATCATCCTGATCGATTGTTTGCAAATGCGACGACTGCCAGCCTACAAACGCCAATCCTTATTCTACACGGGACAGAAGATGAAATTGTTAAACCAGAATTAGGTGAAAAAGCGTTTGAGCTTCTTGTTGAACATGGCTACTCAGTGCAGTTTGAAAAATATAAAGCACCTCATAAAATTCCATCACGAGCTTATGAATTAATTAAGGACTTTATTAAAACGAATGAAAAATACTATTCCAAATAACATCCATCCACTTCTGGATGCTGAAAAACAGCAGCAAGCCAGAAAATATGAAAAAGAAAAACGCATTTTAGGATTAGTAGGATCGATGATTTCATTAGTCCTTATTCTTTGGTATTATTTTTCCGGATTCAGTCATCAGATTGCACAATTGAATTATTCTTTTGTCTGGACTTTCTTGATCTATGTTCTAATTTTTCAAATAGTATCTACTATAATCGGATTACCTCTAGGTTATTATTCCGGTTATGTCCATGAACATAAATGGGGTTTTTCTAATTATACCCATAAAACCTGGGCTTTGGATCAGCTGAAATCATTTTTCGTTGGTCTTGTATTATTTCCGCTACTTTTAGGATTGCTTTATTGGGTTTTTGCCACTTTTCCAGATATTTGGTGGCTGATTGCCGGCGGGGCTATGGCGATTGTTTCTGTTGTTTTTGTTACACTTTTTCCAATTGTCATTGCACCCATTTTTAATAAATATGATCCCATTAAAGATGAAAGTCTCATAAGTCAGCTTACAGAAATTTTGGAAAAAGCAGGGCTAAAACCAGGTGGTTTTTTCAAACAAGACATGAGTCGGCAAACCAAAAAAGAGAACGCTTTTTTGGCCGGATTGGGCAAGACCCGGCGAGTCGTATTAGCAGATAATTTGCTCGAGCACATGAATCACGGTGAAATTTCATCTGTCATCGCCCACGAAGTTGGGCACTATAAAAAATATCACCTCCCAAAAAATATTGTACTGGGAACGGCTCAGCAACTCATCATTTTTTATTTATTAGATGTAGTGATGAAAAAACTATTCCCCGGTTTTCTTGCATCTAATGTTGATAATCTGCACCTTTTTCCAATGATCGCGTTAATCATGGGTATATTGTCAGGGCTTTTATTTGGCCCGCTAAATAATTGGGTATCTCGTACATTTGAGCGTCAAGCCGATCATTTTTCATTAAAATTGCATTCCCATAAAAATGATTTTTTAAGTGCCATGGCAGGTCTTGCAAATCGTAACTTATCCAACGCCTATCCAAGCTGGTGGGTAAAATGGTTCTATTATTCCCATCCGCCCATCGGTGAACGATTAACTTTCGGAGAGGAGTTTCAAAATGATTGAACAAAAAACTCTTGATTTCTTGTCCGATCTCAAGAAAAACAATGACAGGACTTGGTTCAATAATCATAAAAATGATTATGAATCAGCATTGGCGAATTTTACCGATATGGTCGCCATGCTCCTCCACGGTATTTCTACATTTGATGAACGGCTTATAGGAGTTCAACCTAAGGAATGTTTATTTCGTATTTATCGCGATGTGCGTTTTTCAAAAGATAAAAGCCCCTATAAAACATGGCTCAGCGCGGCGATGCAAGGTGGTGGAAAAAATGGGTTATTTCCAGGATATTATATTCACATTGAGCCCGGGAATATTTATTTAGGCGGAGGCATTTGGCACCCACAAAAAGAATCATTACAAAATATTCGGGAGTACATTATCAACCACGATGCTGAATTTGAAAAAATTGTGATGGATCAATCGTTCAAAAATCATTTTGGAGAATTGAGCGGTGAGCAATTGAAAACAGCACCCAAAGGATATCCAAAAGATCATCCACAGATTAAATGGCTGCGGTATAAGGATTTTTTAGCCGGATCGACAAAAAATAATGTTGATTTTTCTTCCAATAAAATAATCGAGGAGTTTATTGGTGATTACAAAGCGATGTATCCCTTCATCCAATTTTTAAATAAGGCAACTTTATAATATTCTTATAGCTGCCTTTTTTTTAATTTGCCAGCGTAACGTACTGCAGACATTCATGTCTGCAGTATGACAGACATGAATGTCTGTCATACTTTGTTATTCTGGTTGAACGTTTACTGCCTTATCCCCTTTCATATCAAAATCAATATCAAATTTCACTCGAAATCCTTCTCGGAGGGATCCAGTCATTTTTTGAAGGCGAAGTCCCAAACTTCCGCCATGAAAAAAATAATCATCCCCTTCATCGCTTCGTATAAATCCAAATTTCTTTTCACTATCGTAATGTCTAATTGTACCTGTTTTCATGCTGATTCCTTTTTTTGTTTAGATCGATAATAATATAGAAAAATAATCCCAGCCAGGTTAGGAAACCAAACCAGGGGATGGGACCAGGGAATCCCATCAAAGGAAAAACCAGTGAGTGGCCAGAGAAATTGTGTTGGGAAATAATTTCTGGTATGAAATGGAAAATCCATCATGATGTGCAAAGGCCAGCCCAGCATGGCAAACGCTACTCTCCTTTTTCGTATTGCCATTACAGCAATAATCACCAATGCAGTCACAAAACTATGGGATAAATTATAGTTAAAAATCACCCAATGGGGAATGATATCCACCGGTGGCGGTCCTGCTTGAAAAGATCCTTCGAACACCCTGAATAATCCAAATAAGCCAAAGGAAAATAAATCAGGCAATATACCGAAAAATAGGGCAATCCTGGGATGACCGCGATATCCAAACAGTCCCCTTCCCCATAATCCATGACTAAAAATGTCTATGGGTTACCCCTTATCTTTGATAGACAATGTTAATGTATATTTGGCTGCCGGTTCATCTGCCAGATCGCTGGGTACAGTTACTGTTATGTCCACAGGAATATTCTGACGTTCGCCGGTTTCTGCTGCTATCTGGACTGCTTGTTTCACCTTATCACCATCATTGCACGTGAAAAACGCATCCCCTTGAACCAACTTCAGATAATCTGCATGCATGTCTTTAAAAATTAATATGATATTTCTTCCCGATGTTTCAATATGCCTCATTGCCAAAAATCCACTGGTCAAATCGGCGCCAATGGTCAAGGCTCCGATATACATAGAATTCACGTGATTCTTTACCCGTCGTTTTAATGGTATTTTGATAACACATTTTTCATCTGTGATTTCAACAATTTTCGGACGGCAAAATAAAATCATTGGGATTTTAAAGAAGCCCAATAAAAAAAGAAATCGGTTTGCCTTGGATCTGGTTTTAAGTTTCATCATCAGTTTAGGTCTTTAAAGGATTTTGATCGAATTGAACATTGGGCAAATGTTAAAACTGTTTATCAAATCTATTCAACCACATTCGTAAAATAAAATTAATTCTCTCGTTTTTAGATCATTCGCTGTTGTGGATTTCGCTTGCTGCCCTTAATCCTGAAAGGAGCGCACCCTGCATCCAGCCATGAAATTCTGAAGCATGTTCACCGGAAAAATGGATTCGCCCTTCCGCATCACCAATGTATGCACCCAGCGCTGAATTCTGATCAAATGTGGGAGAAGCCCACGCACCGCCAGACCACTCGTCCAATGCCCAAGAATGTGAGTAACCCATCTCAAAATTTTCCTGTACTCCTGGAAAAATAGCGGTCCAACGATTGAGAATATGTTGATACCGATTATCCTGGCTCATTGCATCTACTTCAGCAGCACGATTGTATCGTAAATAGGACATTAAAACTCCTTTATATCCCTCCCTATCCCAGGTTGGTTGCCAAATTTCTTCAGGCCAATCGGTATTACCCCAGCCATTCAGACTTTCTTTCTCCCAGGAACGATTTGCGAATTGTAAAAAAACCTTATTAGATGCAGCATAATTATACCCTCCACGGCTTGCATCCATTTTTTCAGTAGACAGCGGAGGAGAAAATTGAATCCGATTTAATACGGGAAGCGGAACGGTGCAGAGTACCCGATCAGCCGCATACTCTAGACCACCGGTTGTACTCACAATCGCGCCATTTGAATTTTGTACAATCGATTCAACAATCGTAGACAAATGAATATTTTTCGTCATGGATTCAGCGAATGCATTGGGAAATGTATCCATTCCGCCTTTAATCTTCACATATTCCTTATGTTTTACAGAAGTTGACCATGGTCGGCCGTTTAAAAAATCATCGGCTGATATCAATGTCCTGCGTCCATTTGAGAACATCACATAATATCCGGTCGATGGATAAACAGGTTCCAGTGATAGATCGAAATGATCAATATATCCCAGTGTCATATCATGATGAGGGGGAATTCGAGCAGCGCCTGCTTCAGCGTAATGTCCTTCTGAAAAATCGCCACGGTGTGTATGGACTCTTCCTCCAACTCGGTCTCTGGCTTCCAGAATGATTACATCGTGACCGGCTCGAATTAGCTCATAACCAGCGACTAACCCGGATAATCCTGCTCCGATAATGATTACTGATTTAGAAGGTTTGGTACCGGTCAACATTCCGGGTGATTCACGGAAAACTTCATCATCTTTTTCCTCATCCTCACAAGAAATCATTGCCAGAACGCCTAAAAGAAATATACTGTGATGAAGAAATTCGCGACGGGTTATTTCATACATACGACAGAAAAATCAAATTGTATGTTATGCCTGTGAATTGTTTTGGAATTACCCGCAATTATGAAGATATAATGTATCTTTTCCATACACTAAATATACAAAAAATAATCCTCCTGCTGAATTCCCGACCTGATTCCTCATCAAATTTATTGTCTGGTATATTCAGTCAACATACAGGCAGCTTCCACCCATTCGTTTCCAGCTGTTTCGCACGATGATGAGTCAGTTTGAGCGGTTATATTACCGTCATAATCTTCGCAATGATCGTCCGATTCAACTATAGTTGTAAATGTATTTCCATCACTCGCCAGAGAGACAAGCTGGCAATCATCACCATCGAAGCATATTGAATTATCAGCTGTTTCTTCCCAAGTACCTGTTTCTGTTTGTTGAAAACCCCATACAATTGTACTGATAGAATATGTACCGTCTTTTTTCAATGTCATTGTACTTTCAAAACCAAAAGCCTGCAATAAATTCCATCCCAAAGAATCAATTTCGCCTGTGCAATCTGCATTTTCATAGTCACCCATGAATGAAATATCCCAGACTCCAACCAAGGATGGACTTTCTTCTTTCCCTTCCTTTTTATCCTCGCAACCAATAAAAACCAGCACTAGAAAAAATATGGACAGTGTATATCTCATATTAACCTCCATAGTTATTTGTGATTCATTATTGAGGAAAATATTTTTATATGTCTGTTTCCGGTTTTATCCCTAGAAAGTAAAGGTGAAATAAAAAACCAAAAACAAAAAATACATTCCAAAATCCTGACTGAATATAATGATATAAATAGAAAAATTTTGGACAAACCTACTGTGAATGGATATTATTATTAGTTGTACGAAGGACTTTTAAAAATCTGTGTCACAAGTAAAAATCCGATGAAACCCATCAGCCCTTTTAATAATTTATAAATGGGGCCATACTTACATTTCATTCCGGCAAACAAGCAGGCACGGAATATCTATTGTTCATTGAACAAAAAACACCATTGAGATGCTACCATCAATCTTAATGGGAGTTAATATGTTTAATTACTAACTTCAGTGGTAAATACTTATGTCAAGTAAACAACAAATAACCATCGCCCTGGATGCCATGGGTGGTGATAATGGGATTGAACCCAATGTAAAGGGCGCTGTCGTTGCCGCAAATTCTAATCCGGTTCAAATACTTTTAGTTGGGGATAAAAATAAACTCAAAAAAGTACTGGAAAAGGAAACATTTCCCAAAGATTCAATTGAAATTATCCACGCATCCCAATCAATTGGAATGGAGGAGCCACCCCGAAAGGCCATTGATGATAAACCAGATGCTTCCATTCTGATCGCTGCGGAGCTGGTACAGAACGGAACTGCCGATGCGTTGGTGTCGGCCGGGAGTACCGGAACTGTTGTGTTATCGGCAGCAAAATTTTTACCCCGTATTTCGGAAGTCCGGCGAACAGCCATTGCCACCGTTTATCCTACCCTGAACGAATTCAAAAAAAATGATCATTTGGCTCTGATGTTAGATGTGGGAGCCAACGTTAAATGCGGCGCAGAAGAAATGGTCCAATTTGCCGTTATGGGGACTGCTTATGTATCTTCCATTAGGGGGATTGAAAATCCAACCGTTGCACTGTTGAATATTGGAGAAGAGGAAACAAAGGGAGGAGAAAAAATGCAAACAGCATTTCAACTGCTGAAGAATACGGATCACCTGAATTTTATCGGTAATGTGGAAGGAAAAGATATATTGCGGGGTGTGGTGGATGTGGTAGTTACGGAAGGATTTGTAGGCAATATTGTGATCAAAACACTGGAGGGAGCGGCAAAAAGCGTTCGACAATTATCAAAAATGGCTTTTAAAGCAAAAATAGCCTGGAAACTGGGATTAATATTTTTACGAAAAGGATTGAACCTGTTAAAAGAGACAACGGATTATGCCGAGTATGGCGGCGCTCCCTTGCTTGGCTTTGAGAAAATGGTTATCATTGCCCATGGGCATTCCAGCAAAAAGGCAATCGCAAATGCCCTTAAGGTCGCCTCAAAATGTGTCCGGGACGACGTTTGCGGCCAAATCAGAAATTATATTCATGAATTGGAAGGAAAATCCGGAATCGAATATGAGCGGTTGAGCCGGGAATTATAATTTCAGCTACCTTAAGAAGGTGGCATAAGGGTTGTTCGTTAATCACAAATGACCTTTGCGGAAGTTCTTGAAATAATTTTGATTTAATAACCAAAGAGGACTTCAGAGAAAATCGGTTTATTTTACTAATACGCCTTTGCTACACGCTGCCAAATGCAACTCAGTTAATACAGTTGTTAAAACCATCGCAAAAGATATCGCAAATTAGTCTCACCTTTCCATTTTCATCGGCGGATTGACTATT
>CAZBEY010000037.1:0-18620 GCA_964491015.1 uncultured bacterium
ATAATCCGAAAAGTTAGTGCTTAAAATCGGCTACTTTTCATATACATAACCGTTATGGGCAATTGCGGGCAGAAGAAATAAAAATTAGAATTAAAATGAGCAAAGAAAAAATCTACGAGTTGAAAATCACATTATTGGACTCCAAGCCGTCCATTTGGAGAAAAATACATGTAAGCAGTGATAGCTTATTACCCGACTTACATAATATCATTCAGACATCAATGGGCTGGACAAATTCCCATTTACATCAGTTTATTGACAAGGGAACATTTTATGCTGCACCGGATCCCTGGGGAGAAATGGACAATAAAGATTACCAGAAAATACAAATTGATCACATTCTGAAAAAAGAAAAGGACAAAACACTTTATGAGTATGATTTCGGAGACGGCTGGAGACATGAAATACTACTTGAAAAAATTTTGGAAAAAGGGGAGAATGAAAAGTATCCGGTTTGTGTTGACGGAAAAAATGCTTGTCCGCCCGAAGATTGTGGAGGAATATGGGGCTATATGGATATGAAAGAAATAATGCGCAACCCGAAGCACAAAGAATATGAAGAAATGAAAGAATGGCTTGGAGGAGAATTAAACCCGAAAGCATTTGACAAAAACGAGGTGAATGAAATGCTGCAATCGGAAGATTACGGAGTAATTACATTCTTTGACTGAATGAAAAAAACCCGCAAAAGCCCATAACATAGTGTATAGCACATTCCGCAAAAGCGGAACTTCCTTTCGCTCTTCAATATCGGTCTGGGGACATCGCATGTCACTCTATTCTTGTCCCCATATCGGGATGAGCTATATATACACTTGCTGTCCCGATTTATCAGAGCCACCTATTAAAGATGGCTGTTAAGCCGATTTCCTCCGGCGGCGGTACAGTGGTTCTTTATTTTTTTCAACCACATCTTTCGTAATGATAATTTTATGAACGCTATCCATTTCAGGAATGTGATACATAATATCCATCATGGATTTTTCCAAAACGGATCGTAATCCTCTGGCGCCCGCCTTATGTTTATGTGTTTTAGCAATGACTGCTTCTAAGGCTTCCTTTCTAAATTCCAACTCGATTCCTTCCATCCGGAACAGCTTCTGATATTGTTTTATAATTGAATTCTTTGGTTTTACCAACACGCTATGCAATTCATCTTCTGACAAAGACTCTAATGTTGTAATGACAGGTAACCGGCCGATGAGTTCAGGGATAAATCCGTAATCAATCAAATCCGGTGGTGATACTTGAGATAATATTCCACGAGACTTCGGATTATTCTGCTTTTTGCGTCCGCCAAACCCGATTTCCCCCTTCCCTGACCGGCGTAAAATGATATCGGTAAGTCCGTCAAAGGAGCCGCCGCAAATAAAAAGAATATTTTTTGTATTGATGGGAATCAGGCTTTGTTCAGGATGCTTTCGACCGCCTTTAGGTGGAATGTTTGCAATGGTTCCTTCCAATATTTTCAGTATCGCCTGCTGAACGCCCTCTCCGGAGACATCCCGCGTGATGGAAGTACTGGCTGCTTTCCGACCGATCTTATCAATTTCGTCGATATAAACGATCCCCTGTTCTGTCGCACTAATTCTGTAGTTGGCAACTTGCAGCAATCTGACGAGTATATTTTCCACATCTTCGCCTACGTAACCGGCTTCGGTTAAAGATGTGGCGTCTGCAATGGCAAATGGAACTGAAAGATACCTGGCCAGCGTCTGGGCAATGAGCGTTTTGCCTGTCCCGGTGGGACCCATCATTAGAATATTACTTTTTTCCAATTCAACACCATCATTAACATCATTAAAAAATATCCGTTTATAATGGTTATGCACCGCAACAGCGACTACTTTTTTGGTCTGCTCATGACCGATCACGTATTGGTCTAAATACTGCTTTATCTCCGATGGTCTGGGCAGTGTTTTATGCTGAGGCGCAGATTTGTCCGTCGACGGTATTTGATCTGGTGCCATTGAAGATTTTCCGGCTGGATCTATTTTCATATTATTTGTGGGCACTCAAAATTGAATCAATAATACCATATTCCATGGATTCCTTTGAACTCATAAAATAATTCCGATCCGTATCTTTCTCTATTTTGGAAATGCGTTGTCCCGTGTTTTTGGCCAAGATACGATTCAATTTACTTTTTAGACGAATGATTTCATCCGCTTGAATTTTTATATCTGTCGCCTGACCTTCTGCGCCGCCTAAGGGCTGATGGATCATAATTCTTGAATTGGGAAGCGCTGAACGCTTTTTCTTGGTCCCCCCGGCCAATAAAAATGCTCCCATACTGGAAGCTTGTCCCATACAGATGGTGGCCACGTCCGGCTTAATATAATTCATGGTATCAAAAATGGCTAAACCTGCAGTAATATACCCACCGGGAGAATTGATATAAAGAAAAATATCCTTATCAGAATCTTCTGCCTCAAGAAAGAGTAATTGGGCGATTATCAGAGAAGAAACCGAATCATCGATGGGTGTTCCCAGGAATACAATTCGTTCCCGTAACAACCGGGAATAAATATCATAAGCTCGTTCAGTGCGGCCGACTTGCTCGACGACCATTGGAATAAGTTGGTTCACTTCTTTATATTCTTTAGTCATGATGATGTGGTTCCTGCTTTCGGATATCTTTTGTTTTGACTTCTACTTCTTTTATCTTAGCAAATTGCTGTAGATAATCTAATATTTTCTGCTCCATTAAATCATCTTCAATTCTGGTCCGATGGCTGGGTTTTTTATAATATTTTTTAATTTCGTCCATATAACCCGGCGACTTATCCATCAAGTCTTGGATTTTCTCCTGAACCTCTCCAGGCGTGACAACAATATTATTTTCCTGGATAATTTTTTTCCTGATCAAAAACCATTTCATATTTCTTTCAGCCACAGATCGGTATGTTTCCCTGACCTTGGCTTCATCAATATTCTCTGATCCCGGTTGTTTGGATTGCTTGATGTCTTCTACCATGTGATCCAGATAAGATTCTACCATGGACGGGGGAAATTCCGGATTAACAAGATCGACCATGGCATCTGATAATTGCCGTTCGAAAGCTTCCTGGCTTTTATGAGCATAATCATCCATGATCCTTGTTTCCACATTAGCTCTGAATTCCTGTTCATCTTTAGCATCCGGCTCAACCATTTTGATGAAGTCTTCATTAACTTCCGGCAATGATTCTTTTTCTACGTTGATTATGGATACTTCGTATTCTGAATTTTCGCCCTGTTCGTTCTCAGTGAGGAACATTCTTACCGTGTCTCCTGCCTTGACGCCTGTCAATATATCAAGATTTTCATCCTTCACAACACCACCACCTACTTTTAAATATTGTTTTTCCAATTTGCTGCCGATAATAGGAACACCGCTTTGATCCAATTTTTGCAAGTCAGCTAAAATAAAATGCCCTTCCTTTGCACCATCTTCTACTGTCTCGGTGGATGCATAACGATGCTGAAGATCATGGATCACCATTTCTACATCTCCCTCATCATGGCTGTAGGTTGTCTTTTGAACTTTCAAGGATTTTTTTTTGAGTTTTGGAAGGGATATCTCCGGTTCAATTTCAAATTTTGCAGTGAAAGACATCTCTCCTTGATAATGGAAATCTACTTTTTCCACCTCTGCTTTGTTCACCGGAAGAAGATCCTTCTCTTTCAATGCCTTTAAATAAAATGTATTTAGAGCATGCTCGACAAAATCAGCTTCAATCGATGGTAAAAATTGTTTTAACAGAACCCTAGCCGGGACTTTTCCCGGACGGAATCCCTGAATATTGACCTTTTTACCGAAATGCTTTAAATGCTTATTAAAATCATTTTCGAGTTCTTCCCATGGTATTTGTACTGACATTTCCCGGGCGTACGAATTCTTTTCATTTATCTTTATTTTCACAATATCCTCTTAAAAACGGGTGGAAATTTATATCAGTTGCAAGTTAACTATATCATTAAAAAGGGATCAAATCAATGTAATTCCAATTACAATAAATTTGGTAGATTTGAACTGATTCACGGAGTATTGATTGATGGAGAACTATCAAATTAAAAACATAACCATTCTCGGAGCGGGAAAACTGGGTCAAGCCATTGCCAATGGATTAGTCCATTCAGAAGAATTCGATCCAATGAATATTACCCTCACTCGCAGAAATAATTCAAGCCTGAAAGCATTTTCTGAACGGAAATATCTCATTACTACTGAAAACTCCCATGCAGTAGAATCTGCAGACCTTATTTTGTTGACAGTGGGACCGAAGGACGTTGAAATTGTTCTGGAAGAAATTCATGATTCATTGTTCGATGGGAAACAGGTTTTGGCATCGACGGTGACAGGTGTTTCCATTGAACAAATGATGAATGTCGTTGGAGATAAAATTCCTATCATACGGATCATGCCTAATACAGCGGTGGCTATTTGCGAATCCATGACGTGTCTTTCTGCGAATCAGAAACATTTGAATTCATTGAAAGCGGTGAGAGATGTATTTGATCATTTGGGTGAAACCATGGTAATAAGCGAAGAACTCATGGCGCCAGCCACAGCTCTGTGTGCTGCAGGACTGGCATTTTTCCTCCGCTCTATTCGAGCCGCATCCCAGGGTGGTATTGAAATCGGTTTCCATGCCGAAGACGCAATTACGCTCGCAGCCCAGACTGCAAAAGGGGCAGCTTCCCTCATAATTGAATCGAAAAAACATCCTGAATCGGAAATTGATAAAGTCACCACTCCCAGGGGGATTACTATCGCAGGATTGAATGAAATGGAACACCAGGGTTTCAGTTCCGCCATGATTAAAGCCATTGTGACATCAGCGAGTAAAATTGAGAAATTATTAGAAAAGTGAGGAGCCAACCTTTCAAAGGTTTATTAACCTTTGAAAGGTTCTTCATATTAATTGAATGAATGAATGAAATCTCCCTGCCAACTCCTTTTATATATTTCAATCGGGGGCAGACACGCTGACCTCATGAGACAAACATTAATCCAATTAATTTAATAACTTGTTCAGGATATCCATTCAAAGGGTTACAAACCTTTGAATGGATTTAATCCGTTTTAAAAGATTTCAGTCGAGAACCAATTCTTAATCAATCAAAATACGTTTTCTACTTTCGAGTGGAGAAAACTTAGATTCCGAAATGACTCCAATGCCCGGAGCAATGACAATGTCTATTCCAAAATAATCATGATAAACACCGCAACTGTCAAACGTTCCGGCCGGAACGGTAATTGGCTCCGGCTGCATGACCGCCGTTCTTCTAATCGAAAAATCTAAATATGGTACCGAATAACTAATGGATGTATCAGGAGGCGGGATAAAACGCAAGGCTGTGAGGCGATTACCCCAGGGATAAGTAACTCCATAAATACTATCGTTGCGGATGTAAAATTCTCCATCAATACGGTATTGATCATGCAAATCTGATATGTAGTTTTTTGTTTGCCACCAGATCTGATCGCCACGCATTAGGGTGTCAACTATTTCAACCGTGTCAAAATTCGCGTAATAGAGTGAATCGACGATCCAAAGAGAATCTGAGTAAATCCATGTGTTGCCAATGACCGCCGGTATTAGTCCTTCCCCTTTTTGTAATTCGTCAGGTACATCTCCGTCATCCGTATCAACACAGGTATTGAATAATAATACCGCCAGCAAAAGTGTACAAAACACCGGACGAACAGGTAATGAATATTTCATGATACGTCCTCTCATTTTAACAGGATCATCTTAACGCACTAAAAGTAGCATATTACTTATACCTATCGCCAACATTTCTTTTTCGCTGTGAAAATTTTATTGAATGAAGTCTCACAACTTCACGAGATAACTTGCAAGTAACCTTTCAAAGGTTCACAAACCTTTGAAAGGATTATTATTTTACAATCCATAATCCTTTAACATCCACACACCTCTATACAGTAGGTACATACTACCCATCTGAATCACATGATAAAGATCATTATGGTTGAAGTGTTTGTGCAGTGAAAATCCACTCTGTTGTACAGCAGCACCGGCAAATGACACAAGTATGCTTACGATGATCCAACCAGTGCCATCTCCCTGAAAACGAAGAAATGAATAAAGCATTAAAATGATTAACAATATCATAGCCGGTACATAAAATAGAACAACGGTTCCAAAATTGTCGTGTTTAGTAATGAATACAAAATAGAAAATTAATGCTAATAATGGTAGCCACTTCAACCACTCCATTGTTTGATAAGATACCACGTGATAGAGCCCGCCTAATAGCATGGTATACGTGGTCAGTCCAATACTGTAAAGAGCCATTTTCCAAAAAAATGAATGGATACCTTCAGTAAAATAAGGACCGATACCATGAGATAATGCGCCAAATAATCCTGCCAGCCCCATGAATAAAAAAACCAGCATGAAGTAGAATTGGACATCATACAACTTGGTGGAATAAATACCATAAAGTTCCCTTGCATAATATAACCCCAGTCCAAAAATCAGCAAATCTGTAAATGCGGTCATGGGTTCATAAATGAGTGGTTTATTCATTAGGTCCGCAGGTTCGTTTTATGGTATGGTATACAATGCGCGTTCCCATTATCAGATTTTCAACTGAGAGCCGTTCATCGATCCCATGTATGGATTGAATATCTTCTTCTGTGACCATCACAGGAAGTAACCCATACGTATCCACTCCTTTTTCCTGGAAAAATTGGGAGTCCGTCCCACCGATAGTCATAAAAGGCATTACCACTGCATCAGGTTTTTCTCGATGAAGTTCATCAGATAGAATATTGAAAAAATCCGTTTCCCAACTGGATACATAGTTATTGCGCGGTGTTCTTTTGAATACAAACTGAACACGATCATCATTTATCACCGTTTTCAGATCTGCAATAAAATCTACCGGATTCGTATGGGGAAGGAGACGAATATCTAGCACGGCTGTTGCTTTTTCAGGTATGATGTTTGTTTTATACCCGGATTTCAGCATCGTGAGGGATACTGTATTTCTCAGCATTGCATTAACAGAGGTGCTGGTATTTGCGATGGTTCCTCCTGCCAGAAATTGGATCAATCCGTTATCCAGGTTTTTCATGACAAATCCCGATCCCCCGCCGTTCGCTTCTCCCAATCGATTAAACATTTCGTCTATGACAGGAGTCATTTCTAATGGTGTGTCCCATTCAACAATTTTTGTGAGCGCCTTGACCAATATTTCATTGGGATGGTCTTTGTAGGGTCTCATGCCATGACCGGACTTTCCTTCTACAATTAATTCTACCCAAAATGACTTTTTCTGGGCAACAGCAACGGCGAACGTAGTCACGCCAGGAAATGTATCTTTAGTCCCAATGCCGCCTTCATCCAAAACCCATTCCGGATCCAGTTTGTCCCAATGATGCTCTATCATCCATGAGGTGCCCAAATTTCCTAAGATTTCTTCATCCGCCACTGCCAAAAACTTAATGGTACGTTCCGGTCTCCACCCTTCGCGATTGAGTTGAATCATTGCCATAAGTTCCATGATACCCAGACTCTTCATATCCAGAGCGCCACGTCCATAAATGAAGCCATCCTTTAATTCGCCATCAAATGGTTTTTCACTCCAGAAATTTTCATCCACCGGTACCACATCCATGTGGCTCAGGATGAGAAGGGGTTTTAATTCGGGATTCATTCCCTTTAATTCACCCAAAACGTGCATTCGCCTGGGATCTTGGGGAACAGAGAAGGTTTCAACAGGAATTCCCTCATTTTCAAAATGTCCGGCGATCCAAAGAGCAGCTTGTCGTACATCCCCTGGTGGATTACTTGTATCAATCCGTAAATATTGCTGAAAAAGTTCGATAGTTTCAATCCCCATTCTTTCCCAATTTGGCTCCGCATTTAGAAATGCCAGCGATATAAATAATAATTCGATTGGTCGGCGCATTAGAATTCCATAACAATAATGATGAGTTAAAACATTTCCGGCAATGTGATTCGATATTTCATGGTTGATAATTTAAAACAGTTTAGTGTTTCCTTACCCTTATTAGAATTTTATTTCGCCATGATTCGCAACCGTCTTTTGCAGGACCTAACGTCCGGCAAAAGATGAGTGTATTATAACTAGCAACTATTCATATACCAATTGATTGAGCGAGGTCTCCTCGAGAGAATACAAACATTCTGATTAAAACTGGAAGCTTAATTTACGTACGACAACCACCATGGTTGGCGAAATAATACTCTTTTCAATCTAATAATGTTGTTTTTAGTCAAGCAAGGATGCTTGACCTACATGTGGAACTTCAATTTTTCTTCCCACTTAACCGCCTCCTCATTTTTGCCTCGTTTTTTCATTCCGTTGATAATTATCTGATATTTTTCGTTGAGCGTTCCTAAAGTTGCTTTTCGTTGTGCCTCAGTTAATTCATCCGATTCCAGTATTTTCTCCAAGGCCTTCACTCTGAATCGATCCATTCCCCAATGCTTTTTGGAAAGTTGATCTCCATGACCGCCGTATTTCACAATCAATGGCTCGTCCAAAAATAAAACAGAATATTTTACACAAATACGAAGCCATAAATCATAATCTTCACATACATCAAGAGATTCATCAAACACACCCACATCATTAAAAACAGATTCATGAATCATGACTGACGATGGAGAGATCACACAAAGGGGTAAACATTTTTCATAAATCCATCCACCGAATTTTTGATGCTTTTTCATGGGGTTCACCCGGTCTCCATTACGAATCCAAATTTCTTCCGTGTGGCATATCAACTTGTCATTACTACAAATATCCGCCCATTGCTTTTCCAGTTTCGTTGGGAGCCACTCATCATCTGAATCCAGTAAAGCAATCCATTTTCCACTGGCATATTCAATACCTCTATTTCTGGCAGCGCTAACACCTTGATTTTTCTGATCAATAAGAATGAGCCCGGGATAATTGTCTAAAATAGTTTTGGTGTCATCCGTCGAGCCGTCGTTTACAACTATAATTTCCTTTGCAGGCAGTGTTTGCTTAAAAACAGATTCCAGGGCGCGCGGCAGAGTGTGTGCTCGATTATAAGCCGGTATAACGACAGAAATATTAGATTGGTTTCTTGGTATCACAGTAAATACATTTACTCCCGGCCTGAACATGAAAACCACATTCGGGGCAGTTCCATTCTTCAGTATCTAATTTTATATATATATCGGTTTCTTTATTTTTTGACGATGTATAAATGATGCTTCCAACCAATACGGCGACCATCAAAAAGAGTAGTAGTAAGGAAAATTCCATTAGAATTCCAAAATGACTCCACCCACCGGGAAAGTTTTAAATTGCAATGCCATATCAGTGGATCCATCCTTCAGGTAAACCGTTTCCCATGGATTGTCTCGATTAAAAACATTTGCTACATCCCAAAAAGCAATCAAATTTACTTTTTCGAAATTGAACCGCTGCTGAAGCAATATATCGAAACGAATATAATGATCGTAGCGTTCGGTATTCCAGGAATCTGTTGAATTCACAAACCATTCCCGGAGGTTATGATCGTATGTTTTTGGCGTATATGGTCGTCCTCCCAAATATCGGAATTTGACCCCAATTTCATATTCGTCCGCAGGAGCAAATGGAAGCCATGAGGTCGCTTTTGCAAGAATGGTTTCCTTAAAATGGCGATACCAATCATATTCTATAAATCGGATTTTATAACCGCCTACAACCGTTACGACGTCACCGTAATCATAATCCCAGGGATATTTTTCGCCGTTTCTCGGATCGACACCTTCAGATACAGAATGAGACCATGCCATAGAGCCATACCAATTATTCGTGTATTTTTTCTGAATAAAAAATTCGACTCCTTTTGATTCACCTGCGCCCAAATTGACCAAATGCTGCCAATCCAAACTATCTCGACCATCTGAACCTATTAAAATATCAAACCCAATCATATCTTCATATTTTTTCGAATAAATTTCCACTGTTGCCCTTGTATCGCTGGTAATGAAATATTCCAGTCCCGCTACCAATTGATCGGCAAAATAATTGTTTAATTCTTTCGTGTTTCCTCTGGATGAATTCAAATGAATATTAAAGGGTGATTGGAAATATCGACCACCAGAAAAATTTATTTTTAATGTAGGGCTGAAATGGAAAGATAACCCTAATCTTGGAGATAAATTTCCTTCACCGGTAAAACTGATCTGTTCATAACGTAATCCAGGTGTGATTTCCAATTTAGAACCGGGTTTAATATTTATTTGTCCGTAAATACCGCTTTTTATATAGTCTAAAACAGAATTTGTTGCCACCGTATCATAACTACCGACTGCACCAATAGATTCAAACCTCAAAGAATCATCACCAAAGTAATTCGACCAATATTCTTCTTCGGTGATGTGAGTAACCGGATCAATTTCAGATAACGCATAACCATAGATTTTCCGAGGCTCATCTTCAAACCAATTATCATAATCTAAATTGATCGATTTGATGTTAAATCCGAAACTCGTTTCAAATTTTGAGGAAAAACGGTACACCCAATCACTTTTTATAGTGGTTTCCCATTCAATATCATCTTGACCGTAATATTGATCTTTCTCTTCTTTAGATACAATGCGATATACATCCGTATTCAACCCGACGCGACTATTGCTTAATGAAACAATATTATATCCTTTCGTCGAAAAAAGATTCTTGTATGTCAATCCGAATGTTATTTGATTTGAATGAAAATCAACGTTTTCAGCGCCTCGGAGTTGCGGATCATCTTCCCCTTCAATATTGATTTCGTCCAGACCACCAATCATGTTCAAAGACAATTTTTTTCCTGGACTCAAATTATATGTTATTTTCCCCTGACTTGTCCAATATTTAGGAATGGCCATTAAACCCGAACTTTGGATTACAAAATCCAAAAATGATCTTTTTAGAGAAAAAATATATGAGCCTTTTTGAGTAAATGGACCTTCAAAATTGAATCCAAATCCAGCCATATTAAAATTGAATTCGGATAAATGTTGATCCCGGTTTCCATCCCGGAGCGTCACATCCATAACAGATGAAATTTTATCACCATATCTTGCAGGGAAAGATCCTGCGTAGAAATCGACACGTTCGATAAAATCAGTGTCCACCATCGTAATAGGACCCCCGCCCTTCCCCTGCTCGGGAAAATGGTTCGGATACGGAATTTCAATATGATCCATAACAAATAAATTTTCCCCCGGCGCTCCGCCGCGAACGATGATTTCGTTAGTTTGATCCGCTCCTGAAATAACAGAGGGTAAACTCTGCATCATAGACATAATGTCGTAAGCGCCGACAGGATCAGAACGAATTTCTTCAATATCAATGGTTCTGCTGCTGGTGATGGCATCTTTGGTTTTTTCAAAAAATGTAGCCGTCACTTCAACGCCTTCCCCTTCCAACATTTGAGGATGAAGGTCAAAATTAACCATTGTATTCCGCTGGGGTACAATATGAATATTCGCCCGGGAGACAGCTTCATAACCAATCATTGAAATTGTTATCGTATAGCTGCCAACCGGTAAACTGGAAATATTAAAATAACCTAGTAAATCTGTTGCAGCGCCCCTCTCAGTATTATTTATGATGACATTGGCGCCAATCAACGG
This sequence comes from uncultured bacterium, assembly GCA_964491015.1. Classification (GTDB taxonomy): domain Bacteria; phylum Fidelibacterota; class Marinisomatia; order Marinisomatales; family TCS55; genus JADFRD01. The sequence goes on from CAZBEY010000037.1 coordinate 11,622, forward strand.
TTGTTGCGTAGACGCATCGCGAATGAGTCCGGATAATGTACCGGTTGCACCGAATAAATAGTTAATCGAAATTACTAGTATTAGGATTCTTTTCATTTTAATCATTGTTAGTTTAACTCTTATTAATATTATTGATTTTCAATACACAGTCAGCTTCAATTTCTACTAACCATTCTGGGTTTATAAAACCAGAAACCCCAATAAATCCACAGGCAGGTTTAACATTAGAAAAATATTCTCCGTGCACCGTTGCCGCCTCTTTCCAGCGTTTTATATCTGTCAAATAGATACGTGTTCGAATTACATTTTCCCGTGAACTTCCAGCTTTTTCAATTACATCTTCAATAATATCAAAACACCGTTCTGTTTGCCTAGCTACATCCCCGGAGGCATAAACAGTGCCATCGTCGGCAATAGGTGCGGTGGCAGATACAGCGATAGTGTTCCCGATTCTTACTGCGCGGGAAAAACCAATTTCATTTTCTAATGGTTGATTGTAGGTAATATTTTTTCGTTTCATTAGTTTTAATCCTTAATTAATTCTATTACATCTCTACGTGGACTGTGTAATACTTCGTTGGCTCTTCCCATTCTGACCAACATTTGAATTGTCTGACCGCTAACAGCAAATTCATTGTGAACTTGTTTATATAACTCTGACATTTCCGGGAATTCTTGAAGGGATTGACTCAAAGGCTGCATGCTAATACCCATCGTAGACGCTTTGAGTTGAAATCGAGCATAAAGCATGCCTGTTTCTACTTGAGTGGTTCGTGAATTATTTTTTGAAATTATCATGGCAAACGTAGGTGCAGTTTGGATATTTCGCGTTTCGGATTTAATCCAAAATTGACCAATTTTTTCCCAACTTAAAGGAAACATGCTTGAAAAGAATTGTACAATGTGCAGTTTGAATCCACTCAAGCCACCGCTCATCATGGTGATACCATCGCGGTACTCTTTTTTCTCCTTTTCGGAATCACGGAATAGTCTTTCAGTCTCCATCACTTTTGATTTAGTCGTCGCTTCAACTTCTACAGCTTCTATGGTCAATCGCCGAATTTTCTCCAGGGATTTAGTATCTTTGAAAAATATCAGTGATAGATTTGAATTGTTATTCAGCTCTTGAAATTCAGCTATTTCTTCATCATTGATCGGTTCACCGTAATAAGCAGTTCTGTTAGTGACTCGTTGAAATATTTCCTTATACATAGGATCAACTTTGCGGAAGTTTGAAACTTTCGCAAAGCTTTCAGTTAATAAAACACGAGCTACAGGTTTTACCTGCATTTCACTCTCAAAATCGGTGTAACCATATTCACCATTGGGGAAAAGTTCCAGGGAGTAATCATATCCCAATTGATTTGCAGCAATTTTTGCAGTTTCTAAAAAAGTTCCTTGGCTGATGGTAATTTGCCTGGCAGGTGGATCGGTCTCTCGTAATAATCTTTCAGAGTCGGGGTAAAGTTCAAATATTAAACCTTCCGAAGGCTTGAATCCTTCAGAAGGATCTATTAACTTGATTATCCATGGTTGGGTGTTATGAGCATTTGATGCCAGTAAACCATGTGCTGCAACTTGAATTCGAATATCATCAAACTGCTGAAAATAATCCGATTGCCATGGTTCGTAGTAATTAGGAATATTTCCTGAAAATGCCAAAGAGGCTGCGAATAAAATAATTCTCATGATAAATTTTGTTTAACCAATAAACTAAGACGATCGATATATCCTTCAAATGCAGATCGTCCAAGTTTTGTTATGACAAAAGTAGTAATTGGTTTTCGATCAACGAAATTTTTGGTGGATGACACATATTTTACTTCTTCCAGTTTGCGAATGTGGACGCTCAAATTGCCATCACTGGCTTTTATTTGATCCCGAATAAAAACAAATGTGGCTGATTCCACTGAAACCAGTAAAGCCATAATCGCCAACCGAATGCGGGAATGGATTACATCATCTAATTGCTGATAATTGAATTCGGGCACGAATTATTTGCCCCAAGTTCTGCTAATTATTATTCCGGGAATTGTTTGAAAGAATATCATCAGTCCGGCCATGAATAATAGATGATAAATACCTGGAAAAATAAACATAATCACAGCCCCCGTCCACCATCCAAAAGCCAGGTTTCGTATCCACTTTGCGTCGTAGAGTACACCCGAAGTAAAATATCCCACGGCTAGAATAGTACATAAAATAGGCAATAAATATAGGGGGCTAACAGCTCCCGTAGCTGTTCCAACAAAGCCAATCATCGTCATGGTAATTCCAATGGAGAGCCACATAAATCCATCCACCTTTTCAGAATAGGTTCTTACAGATCTCTTCCGTTCAACTTTTTGATTATATATTAATTCGAACAGCCATCCACACCCGATGACTAAAACCCAATGAATCCATTCTGTCATGCCATGAAAATTAAACTTGGCCAGAAACCAGCTGACCACTAATGCAATGGATATGATGATACCCCAGACCATTAAGTGAATCCCGCTGGAACAAACGTTTCTTCTACTTTCTTCGATGATTTTTTTAATATAGGCTAAATCGCTTTGAATGGTTTCATTTGTCATAATTATCTCGTGTTTATTTGTACTTTAATATATAAAGTACTTTATTTTAATAACAACACATTTTTTAATATTTTTCTAAATAAAGATTTAATTAATTGAAATCAGTTGAAGAATAAATATGAAAAAGTTGACTAAGTGTATCGTGAGGCATATAGTACATTTGGCAGATAATTTGATCAAACCGTATATCAGATAGATTCCGGTAATAATTGTGAACCATCCCATTAATAATGGAATGTACGAAGGTATAAACTGGAAAAAGGTGCCGGTTAAGACAGCGGAATAAATGAATAAAAATATAGTTCCACTTAACGCATTGGGAATACCGCCAATCCGGCCGTAGGAAGTTTCAACAATGGAAAGACATGTCTGACCATCTAAATGACAAACGGTCGGCATCCACCAGTCTTTTCCTGAGCAGATATGCATGTAAACGCAATAAAAATAAAATGAGAGAGCCCCGCCGACCAATGCCAACAGGGCTCCAATTAAATAGACTGACAATGCCAAGTTATTGTCTTAATCTGTAACAGCATCCTTCCATTGTATTCAAAAATTTATCCACTTGGGACGATGTAAAAAACAGTTCATCTATCGGTTCGAATGTGTCTACATCATACATGATTTCATCATATTCCCGAAGAAAGTTTGATTCTAATTTTCGTACCATGTCCAACATAACCTGTTTTGGGACACCTTTGCTACGTAAAAAATTAATTTGAAGGTTTAGAGTACCATGACTTGTCATATGAAACAATGGTAAGATACCGAAATCGGAGTTGCACCTAAATGTTAATGTGCCATGCTCATTCCCTCGCCCCCAAGTTATCTCATCGGCATTATTTTCACTGAACTCAATGATTGCACGACCGACTTTTGCAACTTCCCGGCTACAGTTATCTGTCATATGATCTAAAAACCGATTTTTTGTCCAACTTGACATATTATATTATTTACCTCGAATGAATTGTTAATTTCTTTACATGAGAGTAATAGTGAATTTAAAAATATATTTTCAGGATTAGAATAAACAAATCAATAAAACTATATATAAAAAAAATAGGCCGCATATGCGGCCTATTTTACACTTGGTTAAGTACGTTTATAGCTCGTCAGAATGTGTCGAAAGATAACTAGATACACCTTCAGCAGTATCTTTCATTCCATCATCCCCTTCACTCCAACCAGCAGGACACACATCGCCGTGCTTTGTGTGGAAGTCCAGCGCATCCACCATTCGCAACATTTCATCAATATTACGTCCCAGTGGTAAATCATTTAAGACTGCGTGGCGCACAATTCCTTCTTCATCAATCAAAAATGACCCACGTAAAGCCACGCTACCGCCAACAGATGAATCATATTCATCTTCCTCTGTAATTACTGTAGCTAATTCAGCATCTACCAGAACATCATAATCTCGTGCAATTGACTTATCAAGATCTGCAATGATTGGATACATTACTTGGCCGATACCGCCATCGTTGACATCAGTATTTTTCCATGCCCAGTGACTGTAATGTGAATCCACAGAACAACCAAGAACTACAACATCGCGTTTCTTGAATTCATCCAAGCGATGATTAAACGCTATGATTTCCGTGGGACATACAAAAGTAAAATCCAACGGATAAAAAAACAGTACCACTTTCTTTCCAGCGTAATCCGATAAGCTGATTTCTTTAAATGAATTATCCGGCATAATGGCAGTCGCCTTAAAGCCCGGTGCAGTTTTTGTTACTAACATTAATATACTCCTTGATATTTGATCAGTTTACGTTACATTTCCTACATGTACCTCTTACCTTAATGTGGTAACTGGATACATGATGTTGAGTTTTTAATTCCATTTCAGAAATAAAATCTTCCCTATCGATTTCTATATCATAGATTTGATTGCATTCATTACAAATAAAGTGACCATGAGGATCCATATTTCCATCATAATGGGCGACACCGTTTAATTGAATCAGCCGAATTAATCCTTGATCAATCAATTGATTGAGGTTTCTATAAACCGTCCCAAAACTAATGTTTGGTTTTATTTTTTTGGTTTCATTAAATATCCAGCCTGCCGTAGGGTGTGTCTTTACTGAATTAATTTGTTGAAGAACCAGCTCTCTTTGTCTAGAATATCTCATAATTGCTTTATAAAGTTACTAGTTAATAGGAATTATTCCTATTTAATTATATATCATTATAATAATTTTTTACAACCGCCCTGATAACGACACTGCCTAAAACCATTGCTCCACCCCACAGTGCATAATGTCCAAGAGACTCCCCAATGATAAAATATACTAAAACAGGATTTGCTATCGGTTCAATAATCGGATAAATAATCGCATCCAGAGCTGTAACATATTTAATGACAATAGAAAATAATATATATGGAATTCCTAATTGAAAAATTCCTAACAGTATCATCAAACACCAGGATGGAGCATCGGAAATGTTTGTGCCGACAATGGTTGGTAAACAAACCAGAAAGGTGATAATATTTCCTAATAGTACAGATTCCATTGGCGAAGCATTTTTTTGTTTCCGTAATAAGACAGTGAATAGAGCAAAGGATATTCCTGCAAAAATGGCGAAAATATTTCCCCAAAAACCCGATAATGTTAATTCATCTAAAAAGAACATTATCAAACCTGCAAGCATGCCTGATATTGCCAGCCAATCTATAATTGAAGAACGTTCTCTCAATATAAAATAACTTAATATTATTACATAAATCGGTGCGGTATATTGAAGTAAAATTGCATTACCTGCCGTGGTGAGTTTGTTGGCAAGAACAAAAAATGTCACTGTTGATCCATAGGATAATGCTGCGCCGATTTGGTACTTTGACCATGTAAATTTTGGTTTTTTTAAATATAGAAGAATAGTGAGACCTGCTATTCCGCTTCTCATTCCGGCAATGGCTAAAGGGGGCCAAGAAATGCTTTTTATTAAAATACCTCCCGTGCTCCATAAAAGGCCAACGGTCATTAAGTACAGTATTGCTGTTCTATGATTCATTCTATTTCATTAAAATCTAATTAGCGTTGAGTTAATGGATGATCAGTTTTTATTCGTATAATAAGTTTTTTCCTTTTCTACGGTGCGTTTGGTTAGGATGTTAGAGCTGTTTTCTACACCCACGGTACAATATTCTTAATTCTGATATTTGATAATATTAATGACCAGAACGTCATGAAAATTTTGTTCATGAAAATGATTGTTTTATGCTATTTTGTTCTTAATTTTGGGCACGGAAGTAGTAAAGAATATCATTCAAAAAAGAATTAAAAACAGGTACAAAAAAGAAAAAGACTTTAACAATTAGATTTGCCCTATAAAACACCCTCCAACAAAAAACCCTGCTTCGGCAGGGTTTTTTGGATTTTGAGAGAGATTTTTTAGAAACCTTTTACTTTACCTGATTTCTTATATAGTTGGAAGATAATATGCCAACCTAAAGCAACAAAAATCACTAATACTAGCCAATTAGAGGATTCATTGATACCAAACCGACCGCCTGAAAGAACAGTGGTGTGTTGGTTTATCATCGTCCAAAACAAGGGAACTGACAAATACGTATTATGTTTGGAGCGCATTCCTGCCATCGCCAATAAATTTGTGTCAATTGATTCACCCTTTTTAATTGCGGGAATTATTTTTTGCTGGGCAGGCCAGATTCGAAACCAGACATTGAAAGCCATAATCGTGCCAAAAAGGGTCCCCAGGTGAATATTAAACGCACGGTAACTAAAGTTAGACCATTCTTTCATTAAAAAGATGACTCCGCCAATTAATACAAAACTAATAATGGTTGCTAAACGTTCATTTGAAGCTATCCCACTTTTATATAAAGCATCATAGATAAATACTCCAAGGAAGGTAACGGCAATCATAACAAATGAACTAATACCCCATTGAGTATCCGGATTATTGAATGTTAATCCGCCATGATAAAATACAATAAGCAATAATATGAATCCGGTAAACCAAGTCCATGCTGCTCCCCAGCGGAACCAATAAAGAACTCTGGGAAATAATTCCGGTGTAATTTTTTGTTTTGTTTCCCCATCAATGGTCGCTGCAAATGGGAGGTTTATAAAATTGAACCAATAGAGAAGTCCAACCCATATAATACCAGCTAATATATGAAGCCATTTAAATATTGGATGAATTAATTCCATTTATTTCTCCTATCTTTATTTTGAGGATTTGTAATACCCTCATTTATTTATTTTCTTTGATGAATAGATTTGAACTCACGATTCAATAATTGAAATGAAACTGTGTCAAAAGCTTACATGTATTTCATTTAAATGAAGGATTGTATGAGTTCTATTTTGGAATTATTCCAAATTCTTGTTTGCAAAATCCCAGTTTACAAGGTTCCAGTAGGCATCCACATATTTAGGTCTGGCAT
>CAZBEY010000038.1:0-4682 GCA_964491015.1 uncultured bacterium
TTCCTTCGGTGATGCTCCAAAAAATATCAATCAGGTCTGTATCCAATATGGAAAGAACATTCATTGCTTCCGGATCACCAAACCGGGCATTATATTCAATCAGTTTTACCCCGTCAGCTGTAGCCATGAATCCGCCATAAAGGATACCCTTGTATCCTTCTCCGAATTTGTTTTTCAGCGCTTCAGCGGTAGCAGTGTTTATTTTATGGGCTTGACTGATATCGTCATTGGTTAAAAAAGGGAGCGAGTGATTGGCATCTGAATACGTTCCCATTCCGCCGGTGTTGGGACCAGTATCTCCTTCATAGGCCCGTTTATGATCCTGGACAGCTGGCATGTGTTTCAGGTGTTCACCATCGCAAAAACTCATGAGCGAAAATTCCTGTCCAATAAGTTTTTCTTCAATGACAAATTCACCGCCCGGTTCTACTAATTCTTTACAATAATCCAACGCATCTCGATGAGTCTGCAGATGCTCTCCTGAAACTTTTACCCCTTTTCCTCCTGCAAGTCCATCATATTTCACCACATAGTTTTCACCCAATTCATCCAGAAATTCAGAAACACCAACCATGGACTTGAATCGCTTATATTTAGGTGCGCCAGGAATATTGAATTCATTCATCAAGTCCCGCGTAAACCCTTTAGATGTTTCAATTTCTGCCAGGTCTTTTTTGGGACCAACGACCTTAACTCCTATATTCCAGAGGGCATCAGCAACACCGTTCGCCAGCGGATTTTCAGGTCCGATGATTGTCAAATTAATGCCGATTTCTTTGGCATAATCGGAAACAAAATCCGGTTCGTTGATATTACCTACAAAAATTTCATCGCAAGTTTCTGCGATACCAGGATTCAGATTTGAAGCCAGACAATAAATCTCTTTTTCCTGAGACGATTGAGCCAGTGAGCGAACAATGGCGTGTTCCCTTGCCCCGGAACCAACAACTAATATTATATTTTTCATTTTTGATTAACGGTAGAGATCGCCAGAATTAACTAATGGTTTGCATCAGGAAATCTTTTTGAGAAAACGGTTTAAAAGAATAAATAATCATTGCAATTAAAAACACAATAAGAATAAATAAAATAGATTGTTTTTTTAACTGTTTTTCTCCTTCGGATAAAGGACGAATCTCACTTTTGTGTTTTTCCCCCATTTTCTTTCCGATAGCGACTCCGATGGCTATACCCATGGCAATGCCAAGAGCAATATTGTTTGCAGCCACACCCATAGCGACACCAATGGCAACTCCGATTCCTATTCCTTTTTCCAACCAATACCCTTTTGCGTAGCCACTCAGATTCTTTTGAATTTTTTGTTTTCTTTTTGTTTGTATGATTGCAAAAACACCGAATAACAATAGGATGGTAAAAATGAAGCCAATTTTATCAACAACGATTATTCCTTATTTGTCTTACTGTTAGACCTCGCCGAAAGGGTCATTCCAATCGCCGGGCCTATTGCAACACCAATGGCGACCCAAAACGCAATATTTCCTATTACGGCACCGATGATAGCACCAATCACGACGCCAATTGAGGCACCCATCGCAAGGCCGCGACCAATTGTTTTATTGTTTTTTTTAAGTTTCATGTTCTCTGGTTCCTTTGGATCGCTAGGTTTTATTTCCGTTACGGTCGTTATTTCGCATGGTTTCTATTTCAGTAATTTTTGCATCATCAATATCATTGGCCACATAATACCCATCTAAGCATGCCATACAAGGTTGATCAATGTGGTGATCCCCCTTGCGGGTAACGGCTTCCACCAGATCTTCAACATTTTGGTATAGTAATGCATCAACATTCAGGTATTTTTCAATTTCGCCTTCGCTCATATTCCCGGCGATCAATTCAGTTTTCGTAGGCATATCCACACCATAAAAACAGGGAGATTTCACCGGTGGGCACGCCACAGCAAAATAGACTTCTTCGGCGCCAAAATCTTTTAACATGCGCACAATTTCATGACTGGTATTTCCCCGAACAATGCTGTCATCCATAATCATCACCTTTTTATCCCTGATTTCTGTTTCCTGTGGCACCAATTTATATTTGACTGATTTTTTTCGTTCCGCCTGTCCCGGCATAATAAATGTACGGCCGATAAAGGTGTTTTTATACAACCCCTCTGAATATCGTACACCCAATTCATGGGCAAAAGAGAGAGCTGCAGTATTGGCTGTGCTTGGAGCTGGGATTACAATGTCCGGTGTTTTGTCAGGGTGTTTCTTCTTCCACGCGATTGCCAGATTTTGCCCCATTCGCAGGCGGGATCGGTATACACTCACGTCGTTCAGCGTCGCGTCAGGGCGAGCAAAATAAACGTATTCAAAAATGCAGGGAGTGAACTCTTTCTTAACCAAGCGCTTGCTAAAATTTTTCCCATCGCCGTCCACATAAATGAGTTCTCCCGGAAGGACGGTTCCTTTCGGTTCATATCCCAAGGCATAAAACATAGTATTTTCTGATGCAAAGATGTAGTCCTTTCCACCATTTCCATTGGATCGTTCGCCCTTGACCAGAGGTCGTATCCCTTGTGGATCGCGAAAAACAACCAGTCCTTTTCCAATAACAAGGCTCACTACGGAATAGGCACCGTGCACCCGTTTAAAAATTTTTGTCACCGCATTACACAATAGATAGAAAAATTCTTCGCTGTCTTCGGGCGGATTATTGGTGTGAAGCAAATCGGCAAAATAATGAAGAAGTACCTCTGAATCGGATGTTGTATTTAAATAACGGCTGTCCTTGTTGGTAATTTCTTCTGCAAGGTCTTTATAATTGGTCAGGTTTCCGTTGTGAGCCAGGGCGATACCATAAGGGACAGATGTCCAGAACGGCTGCACTTCGCCGTGGCTGAAACCACCGTGGGTGGGGTAGCGATTGTGGGAAATGCCGATATTTCCTGTAAGAAGTTCCATATTAGTTTCGTTGAAAACCTCTTTGGCAAGACCCATTCCTTTTTCTTTATGCATCCGATCGTCATAAGTCATAATTCCCGCAGCGTCTTGACCTCGATGCTGCAGGTTGATAATGCTGTCGTAAAGCTCAGGCGCAACGGGCTTATGAGAATAAATACCGGCTATGCCACACATTAGATTGGTCCCGGGACAAGGGGATTTGGGACACAGAGTTCACGGAGAAACACAGAGAACCGCAGAGTTTTTAAATTAGTATAAAACTTCTCTGATTTCATTATTTTATTTATGAGTTTAAAAAATAAACCGTTTGATACCATCTACAAGTCTCTTATGATGAAAATTAATAAGCAATCCAACTTTATGATTGGACAATCTTGTATTCGTCAAAGTTTGGGCAGCAAAAATATCATGTCTGTCTTCCTGCGCTTTTAATTCAACCACAACGCATTTTTCGACAATCAGATCAGCGCGATAACCATGCTCTAACTTGACACCTTTGTATACAACCGGAATAGGAACTTCTATTTCAATAAATAATCCTTTTATTCTCAATTCATAAATCAAGGCTTCTTTGTAAGCTGATTCTAGTAAACCCGGACCAAGATGTTTATGCACTTCAATGGCGCAGCCAATAATTATTTCAGTGATTTTGTTTATGTTCATAAAATTTTATTACTCAAAAATCTTTGTGGTACTCTGCGCTTCTCTGTGTCCATTACCGCTCATTTGTGTTTACACTAAGTCCACTAATTTAGGGGCAAGTCCGATATAACTTTCCGGTGTTAGGATCAACAGCGCTTGTTTATCTTCATCAGAAATGTTCAACCCAGACACAAATTCAGCAATAGATTCTGCGTCTATGGATTGTCCTTGCGTGATTTCTTTTAATTGTTCGTAGGCATCGGGTTTTCCGGCTTTTCGCAATAGTGTTTGTACTGCTTCTGCCAATACTTCCCAATGATTATTCAATTCGTCAGACATTGCGTCCTTTTTAATGGTGATTAGACCCAAGCCTTTCAAAATATTCTGTAATGCTAAATAGGAATGACCCAGAGCAGCGCCTTGATTGCGTAAAGTTGTTGAATCGGTCAAATCTCTTTGCATTCTGGACACTGGAAGTTTTGTAGCCAGATGATTGAGTAGGGCACTGGAGATTCCCATATTTCCTTCAGCATTTTCAAATTGAATAGGGTTGATTTTATGAGGCATTGTCGAAGACCCAACTTCGCCAGTCACTTTTTTCTGACCCAAAAGACCGCGACTGATATATAACCACATATCTCGGCATAGATTTGTCAAAATTGAATTAACGCGTACGATTTGATGGAAGCTCTCTGCCAATGAATCGTGGGGTTCGATCTGGGTAGTGACAAGGTTGGGTTTCAGCCCAAGTTTCTTTATAAATCTTTCCGCAAAACGAAGCCAGTTCACCTTTGGATAAGCCGCCGAATGAGCCGACCAGGTGCCTGTGGCGCCGCCGAATTTCCCAAGTAATTTATGGTGTCTAATTTGATCAATTTGTCGTTTCAATCGACCACAGAATACAGCAATTTCTTTACCAAAAGTGGTGGGTGTAGCCGGTTGGCCGTGGGTCATGGACAACATGGAAATATTTTTATATTTCCGCGCAAGCAGCATCAGTTCTTTATTAACCTGATTTAGCATGGGGAGATACACTTGTTTGATCCCATTCTGCCACATGAGGGAGTAGGACAAGTTATTCACATCTTCGGATGTGAGCGCAAAATGGATCCA
>CAZBEY010000038.1:4782-18000 GCA_964491015.1 uncultured bacterium
AATTATTTTGTTTTAATAACATATTCATTTATCAGGGACTCTGTGACTACAATCCAAAGATTCGTTTTACTGCCAGCGCACAATTACCAGGATCAAGAACGGTTAAAACAGGTGTATTACTTGGCATTTGCAGTGTAGAGTGTATATTGACCACCATATCCATCTTATCTGAAAACGGCGGACAGGCAATCGTAGGGAAATCAGAGTTGGCGGCCACAAAGCCGGATAATGCATTCGACCGCCCAGCGATAGTTATGTACACAATATTTTCCTTATCATTATTGGCTTCTAGAATTTCCAAAACCTTCAACGGCTGTTTGTGAGCAGAGGCGACATGTTGCTCCCAGTCGATGCCAGTCTCGTCGAGCTTATCAGTAATTTTTTTTGCATGGGGTTCGTCGGATATCGAACCCATAATAATCACAGCTTTCATATTATTTCCTTTATGTTACCACAGAGACATAAAGATCGCGGAGATAAAAATTTTTTTAACTCAGTGTTCTCTGTGCCCACTGTGGATCTGTGGCTAATAAAAACCATTCAAATTTTCCACAATTCTTTCCTGTGCCGGTTTATCGGAATCCGGGAATGGAAAAGCGTTTCCTGTAATCGATTCATATAAATAGATGTATCGACAGGATAACTCTGCCACCAATTCTACTGGCGCCTCGGGTAATGTTTCATCATTATAGGGGTCACAATTATTTACGAACCAAAGACGCAGGAATTCTTTATCAATATTTTGAGGCTCCTGCCCCGCTGCCATTCTTTCCTCGTAAGTTTCAGCAATCCAGTAACGACTGCTGTCCGGCGTGTGTATTTCATCAACCAGAACAATATTTCCGTCCGCATCCCTACCCATTTCATATTTGGTATCCACTAATATCAGGCCATGTTCCAAAGCTTTTTGCTGCCCAAAAGCAAACAGTTCTAACGCTTTTGCGCCAAAATAGTCCCAATCCCCTTGAGACATCCATCCTTCGCCAACAATTTCATCGGGTGAAATCGGGTGATCGTGACGCTCTTCTTTAGTAGTGGGCGTCAGCATATTTGTTTCCAATTTCTGATTTTTTACCAATCCTTCTGGAAGCATGATTCCGCAATATTCCCGATCACCGTGTTTATAAACTGTCCACAAGGATGTGTTTGTGCTGCCGGTTATATAACCTCTGACAACAAATTCAATGGGAAATACATCACATTTTTTTGCCAGGGTTACGTTGGGATCAGGGATGTCAATTACGTGGTTTGGAATAATATGTTTGGTCTGTTCAAACCACCAGGCGCTGGTAAGGTTCAGGGCTTGTCCTTTGAAGGGAATAGATGCCAGGACTCGATCAAACGCACTTTGACGATCTGTAGTGATCAATACAATTTTTTCTCCAAGGTCATATTGATCCCGAACTTTACCCTTGCGTTTCTTTCCATCAGGAAGCGAAGTGTCTGTTAGAGTATTATTTAATTCGTTTTTAATACGCTCTTTGTAATGTTCAGTTGATCCGATAACATTCATGGGATATGGGGTTGAATAGTATATGTGTTTCTAAAATGTCCTTTAAAACAGATTCAATATTACCGCTGTTGACCGTTACATTCCATAGGACTCCATAGCGAAGATGAGAAATGTCTTTAATTTCGAACCGATGGGTCAAAGATTCAAGTTTAGCCCGGCCAAGCATGTCTTCTTTTTGGCGTACCAGCAATGAGAGGGTTTCTTCATTTTTTGGAATTTTACTGATGAATTCTTTGTTGGAATTGTAGAGTTCACCCGATGCATTTATTTTTCCTAAAGTGCTATCTGTATCTCCGTCGATATCGATTTCCCAATGTGTTTGTCGGGAAAGTTCCACATCAAATCCCAGCCGGTTCAAAGCATTGTGTACTGTTGAAGCCTCATTATCTGTAATGATCAAATCAATAATCCACTCTGTAGAATTATTATTGAGTTTATGCTTTTTGATTTCATAATGGGGACGATTAAAAGAAAGGGATTGATTTGGTGTTGGGAAACCGGTTTCGATATAATCCTTCATGGATGAAAAAATAGTATCGCCATTTTTTGTCCTTTCCGGGTGAGGCATTATGGCCATAACATTCCCGGGAGGGTTGGAAACAGCAGCCAGGTTAAACATGGATCCATTTGGATTAGTTGGAAATTCATTCATGATATTGCCGTCATCATCACAATAACGGAAGACGGTTTGATCATTGTCGATCATTTCCGTAAGCAGCTCCCCCGGCACAATGAAGCGCCCTTCCCCGTGGGCCAAAGGAACACGAATAGATTCACCTATTTTTAAATGCAGCGTGAAAGCACAACGATTAGGAGGAATGGACATTTGCAAATTTGCCCAGGTATTAAGATAGCCGACCCCAACGACATGATCTTCTTTCACGCATTTGTTATTTGTGAGGGCCAGGCCAATACGATAATTATTTAAACCAGGCACAAGACCGCTTTCCACAAGAATTTGAGCCCCATTACAGATACCCAGCACCGGCTTTCCTTTTTCGGCTTCGACTTGAATGTGTTTCATTATTGGATCCAGTGCGGCAATCACACCTGATCGGGAACGATCCTCATAAGAAAAACCACCTACAATTATGAATCCATCAAATTCTGATAATTTTTCTGCATAATCATTCCAAAGGAATTCAACGGGATTCAAACCCGCACGGCGGCAAGCCATAAATGTTTCACGTTCCGTATTTGAACCGGGAAATTGGATGATTGCGATTTGAGACACAGAACTCACAGAGACTTATTAGGCGTTAAAGTTCTCGTTTTTCTCTGTGTGCTTTGTGGCCTATTTAATTGAAACATTTTTATCCCCACTTACCACTGATCCAATCTCATAAACTTTCGTCAAATCTTTTACCGCATTTTTCACAGCATCAACATTTTCAGCGTCAACAATAAAAACCATGCCAATTCCCATATTGAATGCTCTATACATTTCATTTTCATCCACACTTCCAATGGATTGCATTACACCAAACACCGGTAATACGGGCCACGATCCTCTCTGAATTTCTACCCCATAACCTTCAGGTAAAATTCTGGGAATATTTTCCACCAAACCGCCGCCGGTAATGTGGGCAATGCCTTTAACGTCAATGCCTTTATCCAGAACAGAAAAAACGTGATTGGTATAATTGATGTGGGATTCTAACAGTGTTAATCCGATAGATTTTTCCAATTCCGGGATAGTATCTTTCACGTCATATCTGCCCACATCAAAAAAGAGTTTTCTGGCAAAAGAATAACCATTGGTATGCAATCCGCCGGAAGGAAGGCCAAGGACCACATCACCGGCTCGGATGGCCTCGCCGGTAATAATTTTATCTTTTTCAACAACACCAGTGATAATGCCCACCAGATCATGCTCTCCGGGTAAGTACGTGTCAGGCATTTCTGCTGTTTCCCCACCCACTAAAGAGACACCCGTTTCCCGGCAGGCTTTTACCATACCAGTCACTATTTCTTCTATAATTTCCGGATTCAATTTATCATTGGCAATATAGTCCAAAAACGTCAGGGGTCGGGCCCCCATGACCAAAATATCATTAGCCGCCGCGCTTAGTAAATCAATGCCAATGGTATCAAATTTCCCCATTTTCCGGGCCACGATGGTTTTAGTCCCGACGCCATCAATACTTTGGACGAGAACCGGGTGTCGATAATTCTCCATGATTGGTTTAAGATCAAACAAAGAACCAAAGCTACCAAGCCCGGTCAACACGTTGGACGTAAAAGTAGATTTAACGCCATCCCTGATGCGCTCCACCACTTCGTTTCCAGCATCAATATCAACACCGGCGGATTTGTAATTTGTTTTGCTCATTTCATGCACACGTTGGAAAGTATTTGAGCGTTCAAGTTTTTTCGTTTAAAGATCAAATAAATTTCCAAAAATTATCCTTATTGATACAAAATTCTTGGTCAATTCGCTCACTATACAAGTTATGAAATGCCCGAGAGGGCATCATGGTTTTGTTCCACTTTATTTCTATTGGAATAAGCTTTCCATTTTCATTATTATGTAATACCAAATCAACTTCAGCTTTGTTTTGATTTCTCCAAAAATGGATTTGGTAGGGAGCTTTTAAATAATGAATATTAGCAAGGAACGACATCGTAACTAAATTTTCAAACAATGCACCGACGTCATTTCGCAATGGAAAATTTTTGAAATCTTTTAGGATACTATTGCGAATACCCAAATCAGTAAAATAGACTTTAAATGATTTTGTGATTTCCTTTCGTTTATTTTTTGAAAATGGACGCAGAACATAAATGAGATGAAATTTTTCATAAAGAGAAATATACTCAATAACTGTTTTTCTGTTTATTCCCAATGTTCGAGACAGTTCGTTTGGATTGATGATTTGACCTATTTGAAGCGCTAATAATTGTAAAAGTTGACGAAATATTTGTGGATGTTGAATTCGTTCAATTTCAAAAATATCCTTGTAAATCAAATTATCTGCATAATATAGTAAAATTTCTTTTTTACGAACCGGGGATTGCTGATGGATGATTTCAGGCAACGATCCATAAAGCAAAAGATTATCAATCAAAGCATCAATTTGGGGTTTTTTTATAGCTTTTTGAAACTGACCCAAAGAAAATGGTTCGTTATCCATTTCTCCGATGATTTCCCTGATGGTCATTGGGAAAATAGAAAAAGAAAAATATCGCCCATAAAGACTGTCTCCAATATTTTTCATCATAAGAAATGAAGCGGAACCAGTGGCAACGATTTTCAGGTTTGGAAAGTGGTCGTAGAGCAGTTTTAGAATTGAGCCGGATTTTTCTAAATATTGAATTTCATCAATTAAACAATAACTGGAATTTTCTTTATGACCCAATACGCGTTCCAATTGTTTTACGGATGGCGCCAACAAAGATTGATGATCTGCATCCTCCATATCAAAAAAGAAAACGTGCTTATTTTCTTCCTGCAATCGTTTTAGCTCGAATGTTTTTCCCACTCGCCGCTGCCCAAGCAGTAAAACCACTTTTTTGTTCGGATGATTTAATTCATCGTTGATTAATTTTGTTACATATCTTTTCATAATTGACTATTATTCCGCCGAATACTATAGATAATATAGCACTAACCTACCATATTATCTATTTAATTTAGTAGTGTAAACCCAAATACAGTTGAGGTCCAAAACAGTCGGCACGTTATTACCGCTTCGTTGCCGGCATCAATATCAACGCCTGCTGATTTGTAATCCATGTAACTCATTTTATTTTTAGCCGCAGAGTCGCAGAGTTTAATAAAATATTTCTCTGTGATCTTTGAGTCTCTGTGGCTATCATAATTTCTCCCGTAATCCATTTGTCCAAGCTTGTTTTGCTTTACGAGCAGATACATTGATAACGTCATTTATAACCAGTGACTGATGTAAAGTCGTTTTTCCGATTTCTAGCACATTCAGACCGTACTTTGAATAAACAGATTTAACAGCGTTCATATTTTCCGGATCAACTTCTAAAACAAAACCACCCGTTTCGGAAAATAAAATTTTTTCATTTGATAATTCACCCAAGATTTCCGCCTCACATCCAATTTCATTGCCAAAGGCCATTTCAGCAATGGTGGATGCTACACCGCCATCGGCTATATCGTGACATGAAAGGATCCGTTCGTTATCAATACAATCGGTCAAAGCGAAGATTTGATTTTTCACTTCTTCAAGATTCGGCTTGGGAGCATTAACGCCCAATTCATCATGTAGACCGTAATACATACTTCCGCCCAATTCATCTTTTCGCTCACCGATGAGGAGTAAAACAGAATCCGTTTTTTGAAATGACATTGGGATCGTTTTATTCACATCTTTGAGCCTTCCAAGGCAGCTGATAATGGGGCTGGGCGGAATAGCGCCTGTTTTGGATTCATTGTAAAAACTCACATTTCCCGCAATGATGGGCGTTGGGTGGCCCGGATGGTTTTTAAGGGATATGCTGTGACACGCATCTGCTACACCGCGCGCTGCTTCAATAAATTCCCACATTTGATGTGGCTTCTCCGGATTGCCAAAACAGAGGCAGTCGGAAATGGCATGTGGGGTGGCCCCGACAGCGGCAACATTCCGCATCGCCTCCACAACAGCATTAACACCGCACCAATAAGGATCAATCAAACCGTAGCGGGGATTATGATCCGTAGAAAGAGCAATGCCGATATTGCGAATTTCCTCCGGATATTTTTCTGAATTAAATGGCGCCATAACGCCCCCATCAGCCATGCCCGCTTCAACGATTGTGCGACCCTGAACCTGCTTATCATAAGTTTCAAACACCACTTCTCTACTGGCCATGTTTTCGTGGGAAAGAATATCAAGCAAAATTTGATTATAGTCAGATGGTTCTGGAATGTCCGGCTCGGATAAATTTAATTTTCGTGCTTCATACGGCCGATCATATAAAAAACCTTCTGTTACTTCCGATGCAGGCGCGTTGACAATTTCGTCATTTCCATCGTGAACAATATATTGTCCGTCTTTCCGAATTTTTCCTATTACGGAAGCGCGGGCGCCCTCACTAACGCCCGGAAGATCAAAGGTATTGTTATAATGATCAACGATTAATGGGGTTACCTCCGGAGGAGAAACCCACATAAAACGTTCCTGTGTTTCACTGCATAAATAAACTGACGGATGGAGATTTTCCATCCCGATATGAATTCGATCCATCCAAACTTCGGCACCATAACCGGATGTTTCTGCAAGTTCCACACTGGCGCACGCCACACCACCGGCGCCAAGGTCTTTGAAGCCAACCCTGCCAATCAATCCTTTTTCTTTTAGTATTTCAAACAGGGCATAAGTGGATTTGAGAATATGCCTTTCCAGAAAAGCGTTTGGTTCCTGAACGGCGCCCTTATTCTGTTCTTTCTCGCTCTCTTCCAATTCAAGCGATGCAAAGCTGGCGCCGCCAAAACCGCTGTTATCCGTGGGTTTTCCAATTAAAATGAGATCATAACCGTCCGCATTTTTTGGAGCATAGGAGTGAATAATATCTTTTTCTCGAACAATGCCCAATGTTACCAAAGTTACCAGGCAGTTGTCATTATACCCTTTATGATAATAGATATCTCCGCCGATATTGGGAAGGCCTAAAGGATTTCCATATCCGCCAATACCAGCCACGACGCCATCATGAATCCATTTTGTTTTATTATTGTTGACTTCTCCAAAGCGGAACGAATCGGTGCAGGCAATCACTTCTGCGCCCATACAAAGAACATCCCGGACGTTACCACCCACGCCTGTTGCAGCGCCTTCGTAGGGTACAATCTGGGACGGATGATTGTGGGATTCATGACTCATGACAATACACCAGCGATGTCCATCTTTATCCGTTGTAACCGCAACGACACCAGCATCTTCTTCGGCCCCAAGAACGACGTCCGGACCGGTGGTTGTAAATTGCTTTAAATGAGAGCGACTGCTTTTATAACTGCAGTGTTCAGAGCCCTGAATGGAAAATAAAATGAGCTCTGCCAGTGACGGCGCCCTCCCTAGCATATCATTCTGAATTTGGAAAACCTCTTCAACGGTAAGAGGAACGTTAAGTTCTGCAAGTTTTGTTTTTATTTTGGAATCAGTTAATCCGGTGAAATTAATAGTTTCTTTGGTGAACGCCATTTTATTTGCCGCAGAGCCGCAGAGAACACAAAGGTTTAAATAACATAAAAACTATAAAATTCTTATTGAGTTTGTGACTCTGTAGCACTGTATTAATAATTATTGATGAAACGTTTAATACCGTTTTTCAACAATTTAGAATTGAAATTGATCAGTAAACCAAGGGGGAATTCTCCCAACTTCATGTAAGATAATATTTGAGCTTCAAATACCGGATCGTGACGCTCGACACTTTTGAGTTCCAGCACAATAGTGTTTTCAACAAGTATATCAATTCTGAATTCACCTACAGGTTTGTTTCTGTATTTAACGGAAAGAATTTTCTGATTTTCAAAAAGAATATTGTGATAAGCCAATTCAATACAAAGTGCTTTTTCATAAATACTTTCCAGCAACCCCGGACCTAACCGTTTATGAACTTCTATACAACAGCCAATTATTTTTTCAGATAATTTATTTATTTCATCCTTAGTCATTGCTCTACCCTCTTTGCGTCTCTGTGGCATCTGTTTTTATTTTATTCTTAATAACGCTCTGCGTCTTTGCGGCATTTATCTAATGATAGTTTCGTGGCGCTGCGGGCCGATGGATATAATTTTAACGGGGCAATCGACCTGTCTTTCAATAAATGCAATGTAATCTTTCAGTGTGTTTGGCAAGGCATCGTAACCATTTTCTAAAACATTCTCCGGTAAATTGTCCCAACCCGGGAGCATTTCATACATGGGTATAGCATTGCGGTATTGGGTCAGACTTGCTGGCATTTCAGTGATGCGTTCTCCGCCTACATCGTATGCGACACAAACAGGGAGTTCCTTGAAACCAGTTAATATGTCTAATTTAGTGAGAGCGATCTCGGTGAGACCATTAACCCGCACCGCCTGACGCACTTGGACCAGATCCAACCATCCCACGCGTCGCGGCCGCCCCGTTGTCGTCCCATATTCCCTGCCTTTTTCACGCAGAGAATCTGCTTCTTCTCCCTGAATTTCTGACGGCAGTGGACCTTCACCCACGCGGCTTAAGTAAGCTTTAACGACACCAATGATGCGGTCAATATCTCGAAAACTAACACCCGTCCCGGTGGATATATGTCCCGCTGCAGTATTGCTGGAAGTAGTGTATGGATAAACGCCGTGATCCACATCCAGGCTGATCCCCTGGGCACCTTCAAATAAGATAGATTTTCCGGATTTGAGCGCTTGGTAGAGTTCGACAGAAGTATCGGAAATATAGGAAATTAATCGCTGACCGTAGTCAAGATATGTGTCAAAAATTTCATTCAACGAAATATCCAGAGAATACCCCAGGGATTTTTCAATTAGCCCTTTGGCAAAATGATACCCTTTTTCAAGTTTTTCCCGGAGGACATCCGGTTCAAGAAGGTCAATCATCCGGATGCCGTTACGGAACATTTTATCGGCGTAAACCGGTGCAATACCGCGACGGGTACTGCCGGCAGCGAGCGAGCCTTGATGACCGGAAAGGGCTCCGTCCAAAACAATATGATAGGGCATGATTACATGGGCGCGGTTACTCACCATGAGTTTGGGATTAATACCTTTATCTTTCACATATGCAATTTCGTCCAGAAGCGCTTTGGGATCCACTACCACCCCGTTACCGATCACACTAATGGGTTCACCGTAAACAACACCAGAAGGAATAAGGTGCAGTTTGAAAATATTGCCGTTGACAATTACGGTATGGCCGGCGTTGTTGCCTCCGTGGAACCGGACGACATAGTCGGATTCGCCGGCAAAGAAATCGGTAATTTTTCCTTTACCTTCATCACCCCATTGGGCGCCGACGATTGTGGTGATTTTACACTGTTTTGAAATCACGATTTATTTGGTGCCGGTTTGGTACGGTTGTGGATAACGTCACGAAAACAGATCAAATGTGAAAGGGAAGGTTACTGCAAAACGAAATAAACTTGAAAGTGAGAATGCAAAAAGATTTGCATTATTTTTGGCAATATTGACTTTGGACAAAAGTCAATACTGAAACATTGAGAAATAAACCCCATATTCCTGCATGGATGCCCCAAGGTTTTACAGGGAAAGAAGGTATAATAAAATTGATTAACATAAAGCCAACAGCCAGGGTTGTACCAGCAACCGCTCCGAAGAAGACTGCGTTTCCTTTTAATGATTTAAAGTGGAGACCAAGGAAAATTGCCGGTGCAATCTGGCACAGGAGTTCCAGTTTTATTTCCATAATCCGCCAGATGGTTTGAGGAACTACAATCGCGAGATAAACAGCCACTGCCATAATTCCCCAAGATGCAATTTTACCAATTTTGGTTAAAACCCTCTGCGATGTCCCCGGTTTATAACGCCCATATATATCCTGGGTCACCATTGAAGAAATCGCTAACAGGGCGGAGTCAACCGTACTCATGATTGCAGCAACAGCAGCAGAAAGAAATAAAACAATTAATGCTCCCATTGCCGGCATTCGCAGGCTAATATCTTTCAGCATCATCATGGTGATTTGTTCACTGCCGCTTCGGTTCAGATTAGGGAATTGAGCTAAACCGACCCAGCCAACAACCACCATGAATAATGTTGTAAAAAGGGGCATAAAGACCATGATTTGAAAAGAACGTATCAAGGTAGATTCGTTTTTTGCAGCATAAATACGCTGAATAGCATGGGGATAAACAGAAATACCAAAAAATGCCAATAAAATAGTACTGAACCATAATCGTTTTTCGTGCCAGTCTGGTGGTAAAAACGCATTTGGTTGTTTACTTTGAATCAGTCGCCCGGCTTCGACGAAACCGCCGTATTCAATTTGAATGGCAAAGAAAATAAATACAACACCTGCCAGCAGTAAAACACCTTGTATAACATCCGTCCAGGCGACACTGCGCATTCCGCCCAGTGTTTCATAAAGAACCATAATAAACGAAAGAATAATAATGCTTTGAGCAAATCCAACTTTTCCACCAGTTGCCGCTTGAACGATAAAGCCGATTGCCTTCAGGTTGGTGAGGATATAATTCCCTAATGCTATCATGGATAAAATAATAATTAAATAGGTTAATAATGGAAACTGGAAACGATGTTGAATATAATCTCCAATGGTTATGAACTTATGTTGCTGGGACATTCGGAATAGTTTTGGAGCAAAAATTAAGTAAGCCCCCACAACAGAACTCATAAAAATTACCATGACGATTGAGGCATATCCTCCACGGTAAGCTTTCCCCGCAAAACCGATTAATGTGTTACCGCTATATTGGGTAGCGTAAAGAGTCAAAAATAATACGGGCAGTCCCATGCCGCGTCCTGCCAAATAAAAATCTGCTAAAGAATTCTCTTTTCTGGCCATTTTTCCTGCCATCCCAACTCCAATAAGAGATAGTAAATACAACCCCATAAACCATAAACCTCCTGGACCAATTAGAGATTCAGAATTCATTCGGAATCCTTGTGGTCATGAAAATGGGTTGTTTGAAATAAATAAGCAATCAAAAATGAATATACAACTGTAGCCATCAGGGAATAAAAAGCCCACGCGGGAAACCCTAATATCATGTTTGAGGATGAAATCAGCCAGGGAACGGTCAATATCATTGCCAATATGGATAGTGTATATACTTTCTTTACACTCATATCTTATTAATCATTCACCACCAAGTTCACACATGTTTGAGCCGTCCTCAATTAATTAATTTTTGTACATTTTGTGACTAATGATTCAGCGTTAGTCTTTCTAATCCTTTGGTTTGAGACAGATTCTTTGGGAATCGATTTTCTTTATTTTTCAGAAATCGATTCAAAAAGGAAAGAACAACTCTATTGGTAAGCCCCACCGCTCTATTTGCCGGGATGGATCCTGTCTGGAGGAATAAACCTGAGAAAGGAGAAAACAATGGAACATCTGAAAAATCCATATGGCGGGAATTCTTCAAAATATAATTATAGCTATTTGAATTAGAGTTTCCCAAAAATGTTTGCAAAGTTTCTATGTTGTTTGGGTAATCTGAATGACTCCAATCTCTTCGCCCCAATGTTAAAAAAGGCTGCTGTATTCCTTCCTTTATAATTATATCCGGTAAGGGGCTCATCCAGCCATCCAATGATACGACTGCTTTGATATTTTCATTTTCGTATGCGGATTGGATCACCGTTGCGCCGCCGTATGAATGGCCAAGAACACCAATATGATTAAAATCAATACCGGCGGCTACATCATTTATTTTCGGAAGTTGATCAAGGATAAATTGAATATCAGCCACCCGGGTGTTTAATTGCTGCCGGCGAATTTTTACACTATCGGGATGACCGGTGATTTCAGATCGATAATCAGCTACTTTTCCGTTGGGGAAGACAGTCAGGTTGCAGTCATAAGTGTGGTCAGGAGCCGCTACGACGTATCCATGGCTGACCAATTCTTCAATAAGCGCGGTGTGTAATTGACGAAAACCGGTAATTCCGTGGGACAGAATTAATAATGGATATTTTCTTTCTTCCGGCTCGGCGTTCAAAAAGGTGTGCGTTTTGGTTAAATCGATATGCTCTACAAATAACCCCGGGAAGTCTCCCGCGTCTCCTATGGCGTCAGATCGGATTGATAAATGGTCTAAATAGGGCATCGGTTCTCCAAGTCTCTGTTTTGCGGGATACCACACTTGTACAACCAATTCTCGAACATCTGTTGTATCTTCCGGCGTAAACCACTCGGAGCGGTTGCTGTCTGCCCATTGATAAATTTTAGATCCAATTTCATGATGACCTGTTGGGTTTGGGAGTTCGATAACAGGTACAGAAAATGGTAGTCCGACGACCAATAATAACCAGAAAGCCCAGGTAATTTTATTAATTTGATGAGCAAATTTTAATTCACCAATTTTAACGCGTAGATAAAGAAACCCAAAACTCAAATATGCCGGCACCATTTGCCAACGATATGATTCTGTGAAGATGTGAATGACTATGATGATAATAGAAAAAAAGATTAGATGAGCGGGATGTTTTTCCTGTTTGCTGGAATACACTAGTTGATAGACCAGAATAGCGAGAAGTATTAAAATGATGTATTCAAATAAGCGCATGATAAATTTTTAGTCTAAATTTCCCACTTCAAAACTAACTCTTAAAGGATAGTTATGGCATTCCAAAAAATTAATTTTGATGAATTTCCTAAATATAAAATGAAAGAAAAATCAAAAGTGTTTTTGCAATTAATGAGATCGAGAAGAACGATTCGAGATTTTTCCAGAAGGAAATTCCCAATTGAAATAATTCATAATGTGATTAAAACGGCGGCTACAGCCCCTTCAGGCGCTAATAAGCAGCCTTGGAAATTTGTGATTGTGGAAGATCTTGAGATTAAAAAGCAAATTCGAATTGCGGCTGAAAAAGAAGAAAAAGAATTCTATGCCCATCGAGCAACAAAAGAATGGCTGGAAGATTTGAACCAATTTGGTACGGATTGGCAAAAACCCTTTTTGGAAACAGCGCCATATTTGATCGTCGTGTTTAAACAAATCGCGGACACCAACCATGAAGAAACCAGAAAGAATTATTATGTGAATGAATC